>DAOUDA010000169.1:0-14102 GCA_034431835.1 Chloroflexaceae bacterium
GTTTTGGCGGCGCAGCCGCCAAAACCGGGGGGCCTGCGATTCCCTCCGAGCCGCGTCTACAAGGCGAAGTCTCGTTGTAGCAATAGACAACTGAGGTAAAATAAGAACGTCTGGGAGGGCCTCGCCCTGGCGTCCCTCCCTTTATGCACATCAATGTTCATTCGTTGCAGGAGAGACGTATGACCACGGACAACGCAACGACGAACCAGGCCGAGTCACGCACCTTCAAAGCCGAAGTGCAGCAGGTGTTGCACATCCTGGCGCACTCGCTCTACACCGATCGGGAGATTTTCCTGCGCGAACTGATCTCGAATGCCTCCGACGCCCTCAACCGAGTACAGTTTGAAATGCTGACCAACCGGGACGTGCGCGACCCGGACGCCGAACTGGCGATCTGGGTCGAGGCCGACCCGGACAAGGGCATACTGACCGTGCGCGACACGGGCATCGGCATGACCCGCGAGGAACTGATCGAACACCTGGGCACGATCGCCCAGTCGAGCGCGCGCGCCTTTGTCGATCGCATCCGCGAAACCAGCAAAGCCAGCGCCAGCGAGATAATCGGGCAGTTTGGGGTTGGCTTCTACTCCGTCTTCATGGTTGCGGACAAGGTGACCGTCGTCTCGCGTTCCTACCGGCCCGAGGCCGAGGCGGCCATGTGGGAGAGCGACGGCAGCGAGCACTACACCGTCGGCCCGGCGGAGCGCGAAGGGCGCGGCACGACGATCACCGTGCATCTGAAAGACGACGCCAGAGAGTTCGCCCAGAGCTGGCGCATCGAGCAGATCATCAAGCGTCACTCTGACTTTGTGGCCTTCCCGATCCACATGGGCGAACGGCAGATCAATCAGCAGAAGGCCCTCTGGCGCCGGGCGCCGCGCGAGGTGGAGCCGGAGCAGTACCACAACCTGTACCGGCAACTGACCCTCGACGCGGAAGAGCCGCTGCTGCACGTGCACCTCTCGACCGACGCGCCGGTGGATCTGCACAGCATCCTGTTCATTCCCGCCAGACGCGAGCGGGGGTTGTTCGAGCGCCGCATCGAGGGCAAGATCAAGCTCTACTCGCGCAAGGTGCTGATCATGGAAGAGGCTAAGGAACTGCTGCCGGCCTACTTCCGCTTCGTCGAAGGCGTGGTGGACAGCGAGGACCTGCCGCTGAACGTCTCGCGCGAGAGCGTGCAGAGCGCCCCGGTCATCCAGCGCATCCGCAAGACCCTGACCGGGCGCCTGCACCGTGAACTGAACGACCTGGCCGACAGCGACCCGCAGAAATTCGCCCGCTTCTGGCAGGAGTTCGGCGTCTTCATCAAAGAAGGCGTGGCGATGGACTACGAGAACCGCGGCGAGTTGCTGAAATTGCTGCGCTTCCACACCACCCGCGGCGGCGACGAACTGGTGACCCTGGGGCAATACAGGAGCCGGATCGTGGACGGGCAGAAGGAGATCTACTACCTCATGGCCTCGAGCCTGGAGGCGGCACGCACCAGTCCGCACCTGGACCCCTTCACCGCCCGCGGCATCGAGGTGCTCCTGCTGCACGACCTGGTGGATGGGCTGATGCTCTCGGGGCTGCGCGAGTACGAGGGGCTGCGGCTGCGCAACGTGGACGAAGCCGATCTCGAATTGCCCGGCGAGGTCGAGGTG
Source organism: Chloroflexaceae bacterium (assembly GCA_034431835.1). Taxonomy (GTDB): domain Bacteria; phylum Chloroflexota; class Chloroflexia; order Chloroflexales; family Chloroflexaceae; genus JACAEO01. The sequence continues at coordinate 1,647 of DAOUDA010000169.1, forward strand.
GCGGCCCCGCAGATCAGCGACGAACAGTTCACGCGACTGGCCGAGCGGGCGGCGGCGGTGCTCGGTGAACGCATCAAAGAAGTGCGCGCCTCCAGGGTGCTGCGCGACAGCCCGGCGCGCCTGGTGAGCGACGAAGAGGGCCTGGGGCGTCAGATGCAGCGCATCCAGCAGGTGCTGGGGCAGGAGGTCGAGCAGCACCCGCGCATCCTCGAACTCAACCCGGCGCACGGTCTAATCGCCGCCCTGGCCCGGCGGGTGGAGGAGAACCCCGAGGACCCCGTGGTCACCGCCGGCCTGGAGCAACTCTACGACAACGCCCTGCTGCTGGAGGGGCTGCACCAGAATCCGGCGGCGATGGTGCCGCGGCTGCTGGCGCTGCTCGAGGCCGCCGCGCGCAAGTAGGGCCCGAAGGATCGGCGCAGCCGATCCCCGGCCCTCCTTCGGCCCTGCTGACAAGCGGCAAAACTCATGGTACAATCTACCGCGGCGTGCACGGCGTGCACGCCACTGCTTTAGCTTCGCACTTTAGCACTCTTCACCTGAGAGTGCTAATGCAGTGAGGATGCGCGGCTATGTCGGCAGGGCTGACTGAGCGGCGGCAAGCCATTCTCAAGTTAGTGATTCAGGAGTTCGTGGAGACGGCCTGCCCCGTCGCTTCGGAAGCGCTGGTACGCAAGTACCGGCTGAACGTCTCGCCGGCGACGGTGCGCAACGAACTGGCGGCGCTGGAAGAACTGGGGTACCTGACCCATCTGCACACCTCGGCGGGGCGAGTGCCTACCGATGCCGGCTACCGGTTCTTTGTGGAGAACCTGATGGAGCGCACCACCCTTCCCCTGGCGGAACAGCGCACCATCCGGCACCAGTTCTACCAGGTGCGCGGCGAACTCGACCAGTGGATCCAACTGGCCGGGGCAGTGCTCGCGCGCACTACCCAGAACGCCTCGCTCGTCACGCCGCCGCGCACGGCGGAACCGCTGCGCTTCCGCAGCATGGAACTGATCGCCATTCACGACACCATGGCCCTGGCGGTGCTGGTGTTCCACGGCGGCATCGTCAAACAACAGACGGTCACGCTGGACGAGGCGCGCAGTTCCGAGGAGTTGCGCCGCAGCGCTGCCCGTCTGAGCGACTATCTTGCCGACCAGACGTTGGGCGGCATCGAGGAGACCCTGGCGCGCCTGGCGGAACAGCAACCGCTGGCGCTCACCGACTTCGAGCGCGGGCTGGTGGAGATGCTCGTGCGGGCCATGCAGAGCTTCGAGGAGCAGTCGCGCGAACAGATCCACTCGGACGGGCTGATCGAGATGTTGAGCCAGCCGGAGTTCATCCCGGCCCTGGTGCGTGAAGATGCCGAGCGGGCCGTCGAGCGCCTGCGCCGGGCGCTGGAGATCCTCAAGAGCGGACGGGGCCTCGGTACGCTCATTCCCCAGGTGCTCGCGTCGGATGGGGTGCAGGTGATCATCGGCGGCGAAAACAGCGCCGATGAGATGCGCGAGTACAGCGTGGTGCTGGCGCGCTACGGGGTGGAGAACGCCATCGCCGGCGTGCTCGGCGTCATCGGGCCAACCCGTATGGCCTACCCGCGCTCGATCTCGACGGTGCGCTACATCTCGTCGCTGATGAGCGACCTGCTGGCCGAACTGTACAACGTGGAGAATCGCATCCCGGAAGGCGAGGCGCTGGAATGATGGGCGCTCTGCCCCCATTATTCCAGCGCCCGCCCCGGCAAAACGTAAGTTACACCTAATGTTGCCGTTGAGAGGATCGCGGAGGACCACGCCCTTCGCACCTCTCCCGGCCTGGTATCTGAAAGGCCCCGTCCAGGAGACTATCTCAAACCTCTGTACGGCTGCAACGGACTCGAAGTGTTTTCGTGGGAGGGCAAAGCCCTCCCGCACCCCCCTCCGGCGGGGGCGTGGGGAAACCTGGTTTCCCCGCCCTTTTCCGGCCAGTTGTCAATCGTTTTGAGATAGTCTCGAAGAGATGATGAGGAGAGCAATGAGCGAGGAACAGAACATCGCCACGAATGAAGCGGCAACCGCCCCCGCTGCCGAGACGACCGAGGCGGCGCAGGAGCAGTTGCAGACCAGGCTGGCCGAAGCCGAGGCGCAGGCCGCCGAGTACAAGGATCAGTGGCTGCGCGCGGCTGCCGATTATAAGAACTTCAAGCGCCGGGTCGAGATCGAGCGCGCCGAGTTGATCCGCAGCGCCTCCTCGGCGCTGCTGTTGAAGTTGTTGCCGGTGCTGGACGACTTCGAGCGCGCCATCGCCAACATTCCGCCCGAGATCGCCGAAACGCCATGGTGGGGCGGGACCCAGTTGATCGCCCAGAAGTTGCGCACCATCCTCGAAAGCGAAGGCGTGAAGCCGATCGAGGCCGTGGGCCAGGATTTTGACCCAAACTTGCATGAAGCGGTGCTCTACGAAGAGGCCGAGGGCCAGGAAGGCAAGGTCATCGCGGAATTGCAGAAGGGCTACAAACTGGGTGATCGTGTGTTGCGCCCGAGCATGGTCAAAGTGGGACGCGGATAAGCGCCCTATAGAGTGAGGTTGCATGCCCAAGGTTATCGGAATCGATCTGGGAACCACCAACTCGGTCGTGGCCGTGGTTGAGGCCGGCGAGGCGGTGGTGATCCCCAACGCCGAGGGGGCGCGGCTCACGCCCTCGGTGGTGGCGGTGAACAAGGCCGGCGAGCGCATGGTCGGCCAGGTGGCCCGCCGCCAGGCCGTGACCAATCCGGAGAATACGATCTTCTCGGTCAAGCGCTTCATCGGCCGTAAGTTCAATGAGCCGACGGTGCAGAAGGATCTCGGCCTGGTGCCCTACAAGCTCTCCAGCGCGCCGAACGGCGACGTGCGGGTGCTGATGGGCGGGCGCGAGTACGCGCCCCCGGAGATCTCGGCCATGGTGCTCCAGAAGCTCAAGGCCGACGCCGAGGCCTACCTGGGCGAGCCGGTTACCCAGGCGGTGATCACCGTGCCGGCCTATTTCAACGACAGCCAGCGCCAGGCCACCAAGGACGCCGGCAAGATCGCCGGGCTGGAGGTGCTGCGCATCGTCAACGAGCCGACCGCCTCGGCCCTGGCCTACGGCCTCGATAAGAAGGGCAAGGACGAGGTAGTGGTGGTCTACGATATGGGCGGCGGCACCTTCGATGTCTCCGTTCTCGAACTCAGCGAGGGCGTGGTGGAGGTGAAGGCCACCAGCGGCGACACCCACCTTGGCGGTGACGACTTCGACCAGCGCATCATTGACTGGCTCGCCGATGAGTTTCGCAAGGAGCAGGGCGTCGATCTGCGGCAGGACCGCATGGCCCTGCAACGGCTCAAAGAGGCCGCCGAAAAGGCCAAGATGGAGCTTTCCAGCCTCGGGCAGACCGAGATCAACCTGCCCTTCATCACCGCCGATTCCTCCGGCCCCAGGCATTTGAGCGTCACCCTGACGCGGGCGAAACTCGAACAACTGACCGGCGACCTGATCGAGCGTAGCATGGGTCCCGTGCGCCAGGCCCTGAGCGACGCCGGTCTCAAGCCGGCGCAGATTGACGAAGTCATCCTGGTTGGCGGGCAGACGCGCATGCCGGCCATCCAGGAGGCGGTGCGGAAGTTCTTCGGCAAGGAGCCGAACAAGTCGGTCAATCCCGATGAAGTGGTGGCGATCGGTGCCGCCATTCAGGCCGGCGTGCTCGGCGGCGAAGTGAAAGATGTGTTGCTGCTCGACGTGACCCCGCTGACGCTGGGGATCGAGACCCTCGGCGGGGTGATGACCCCGCTGATTGAGCGCAACACCACCATTCCGACCCGCAAGAGCCAGGTGTTTTCAACCGCAAGCGACAATCAACACAGCGTTGAGATCCATGTGTTGCAGGGCGAACGGGCCGAGGCGCGCTACAACAAGACCCTGGGGCGCTTCGAACTGTCGGGCATCCCGCCGGCGCCGCGGGGCGTGCCGCAGATCGAGGTGACGTTCGATATTGATGCCAACGGCATCGTGAACGTGACCGCCAGGGACAAGGCCACCGGTAAGGAGCAGCGCATCACCATTACCGCCTCGTCGGGCCTGAGCGATGCGGAGATCGAGCAGATGGTTCGCGACGCCGAAGCGCACGCCGAGGAGGACCGGCGGCGCCGCGAGTTGATCGAGGCGCGCAATCACGGCGATAGTCTGATCTACACCGCCGAACGATCCATGCGCGAGGTGGGCGACGCCCTCGATGGGGTCATCCGCACCGAGGTGCAGGACAAGATCAGCGCCCTGCGGGCCGTGCTCGATAGCGATGATGTCAACGAGATCCGCAACAAAGCGGCCGAGTTGAGCGTCGCAATGCAAAAGATCGGTCAGGCGGCCTACGAGGCCCAGCGCGAGCCGGCGAACGGCGCCGATGCCTCCGGCGGCAAGGCCGGCGACGACGTGGTCGAGGGCGAGTACAAGGTAGATTAGACGTCCGATGACCGGTGCCCGTACCTGCCCGGCGCCGGCCATCCCCGCCAAGGAACGAAACGTATGACCACGGGCGCGAAGCGCGATTACTACGAAGTGCTCGGGGTGAGCCGCACCGCCAGCCAGGACGAGATCAAGAAGGCCTTCCGGCGCCTGGCGCGACAGTACCATCCCGATGTGAACAAGGACCCCGGCGCCGAGGCTAAGTTCAAGGAGATCAACGAAGCCTACGAGGTGCTCTCCGACGAACAGAAGCGGGCGGTCTACGACCGTTTCGGCCATAATGCCCCTGGCAGCATGGGCGGCGCGTATGACCCCTTCGAAGGCGCCGATCCCTTCAGCACCATCTTCGACGCCTTCTTTGGCGGGGCCGCCGCCGGCCCGCGCACCCAGCGCGGCCCCCAGCGCGGCGCCGATCTGCGCTATAACCTGCGCCTGTCGTTCGAGGAGGCGGTCTTTGGCACCGAGAAGGAGATCGAGTACCGCCGCCTGGAGGTCTGTCCCAGTTGCCGTGGCAGCGGCGCCGAACCCGGCACCGACCCCGTGCGCTGCCCCAAGTGCCACGGCGCCGGCGAGGTGCGCCAGCGCGCGCCGCTCTTCAATATGGTCACCGTGACCACCTGTGACCAGTGCGGGGGGAGCGGCTCCGTTATCCCCATTCCCTGCCGCGAGTGCCGCGGCGAAGGGCGGGTGCGCCATCTCCGGCGCATCACGGTAAAGGTGCCCGCCGGAGTGGATGGCAACCAGCAGATCCGCATCAGCGGCGAGGGCGATGCCGGACCCCGCGGCGGCCCGCACGGCAACCTCTACGTGGCCCTCGATGTGCAGCCGCATCCCCTCTTCGTGCGCGAGGGCAACGACATCATTCTCGAACTGAAGCTCAACGTGGCCCAGGCGGCCCTCGGCGAAGAAGTGGACGTGCCGACCCTCGACGGCGTCGAGAAGATGCGCGTGCCTCCCGGCACCCAGACCGGGCAGACCTTCCGCCTGCGGGGCAAGGGCGTGCCCTTCCTGCGCCAGCAGGGCCGCGGCGACCAGATCGTGGTCACTCGCGTGGTCGTCCCCGAGCGGCTGAACGAGCAGCAGCGGCGCCTCTTCCAGGAACTGGCGCGCACCTTTGAGACCGAGACACCCGGCGATCGCGACGAGGGCTTCTTCGGGCGCATCAAGGACGCCTTTGGGCTTTAGGCCCGCTCGCTGACGTTCTGGCCCTCTGCCAGCGAAGGCGCCCGCTTCTCTCCTGGCAGAGAAGCGCCGGCACGAGCGGCGCCGATGGCCCTCTGCGTCCCGATGCGCCCAATCTAAAATCCAAAATCTAAAATCCACAATCGTATGATGGAGGTACTGTACGGTCGCAACGCGGTGCGGGAAGCTCTCCGCGCGCGGCGGCGGGAGTTGCACCGCCTGCGCGTCTCCAGCGGCGTGCAGGAGACCGGGGTGATCGCCGAGATTATCAAACTCGCCGGGCGGGCCGGCGTTCCCGTTGAGCGGGTGGAACGGCAGGTGCTCGACAGGCAACTGCGCGACGTGAACCACCAGGGTGTGGCCCTGGAAGCCGGAGCGTACCCCTACGTAGAGTTGGAAGCCTGCCTGGCCCTCGCCGCCGAACGCAAGGAGGCGGCCCTGCTCCTGCTCCTCGATCACTTGCAGGACCCGCAGAACATCGGCACGCTGCTCCGCACCGCCGAGGCGGTGGGGGTCCACGGCGTGGCGCTGCCGGGCCGGCGCGCCGCCGAGATCACTCCCGCGGTGGTGAATGCCTCGTCGGGGGCCACCGAGCACTTGCACATCGTGCTGATCGGCAACCTGGCCCAGACCATCGCCGAGTTGCAGCGCAACGGCGTGTGGGTGGTAGGCCTGGAGAACGACGAGGCGGCCCGCGATTTCGACACGGTGGATCTGGATATGCCCCTGGCGCTGGTCGTCGGGGCCGAGGGCGTGGGTCTGGCCAGGCTGGTGCGCGAGCGTTGCGATTTTCTGGTGCGACTGCCGATCATCGGCCACATTGGCTCGCTCAACGCCGCCGTGGCGGGCAGCATCGCGCTCTACGTCGCCTGGCGCCAGCGGGCCCGGTGAGGGGCGTGGAGGTGTGGAGATGTCGAAAGCGCCTCAAACACCTCCACAGCTCCACACCTCTACACCTCCACGGACTTGAAGCAGAAGGGGGGGCTGCGCTAGAATGACGCATGTGCCCGTTCCCCCCGTGTGAGTGGAGAGGACCATGAAGCTGAACTGGCTATTGGCGCTGGCTCTGGTTGTGGCCGGGATCTACATTTTGACGCTGCGCCGCCAGCTCGAGGCGGCCCAGATGCGCGGCGAGATGTATCGCGAGATCTCGGCGCGCCTCGACCGGCGCGTGACCGAGTTGACCTCAAGGTGAACCAGCGGCGCAGGTGCGTGTGCAGATCTAGCGTAGAGCACCCAAACGTAGAGGGTGAGCTGCTGGAAGCTCCTGGTGCCCTCTGTGCCGCGCACGCATGCAGTGGGTGTGAACTTTCCGGCGCAGGAGCAGGTCAGACGGCAGGGGAATCGCTGCTGGCAGGGTGGCTGCGCCCTGCCACTGCTCCCGGCAAGAGTGATCGCCACTATGACCGCATGTTCCCGGGCGCTGGCCGGCAATCCCGGCGAGGACGCCGCGCGCGGCGCAACGCTGCTTGCGCCGCTGACGATCCGGCCAGCGCGGATGGACGACATTCACGCGATCCTCGCCTTGCACCGCGAGGCCTTCGCCGACAAGTTCGGCAGCGCGTTCGGGCCCCGCGGCGCCGAGCGGGGCGTGGCGGCCCTCGCCAGCGCCTGGCAACGGCAGGGCGCCTCGGCCCTGCGCGGTATGTTCGTGGCCGAATACCAGCAGCAGATCATCGGCACGACCACGGTGCGCACCTGGGAGATGGGCGGCGATGACAGCGGAGCGGCGGAACTGGCCTTCCACGAAGAACTGGGCCTGTTTGGCGCGGCGCGCTCGCTCTTCGCCCTCTCGCTGCTCGATCACCGCATCCAGCCCGGCGAAGGCTTCGTGACCGATGTGGCCGTGCTGGCGCCCTACCGGCGCGGCGGCGTGGCCCGCGCTCTGCTGGCTCGCGCCGAGCAAGAGGCCCGTCTGCGCGGGAAACGCTTCCTGGGGCTGTACGTCGCGGCCCGCAACGACGCTGCGCGGCGCCTCTACGGCAGCCTGGGCTTCTCTACTGTCCGCGTGCGTCGCTCGCTTCTGGCCTGGCTGATCTTTGGCCAGGGCAACTGGCACTATATGCGCAAGGATCTGTTGTAGGAACACGCTTCGCCGCCATCTGCCACATGGCGCTCGCCGGGACTTGCTTCATCGCGTATAATTTGAGTTAAGACGCCATCGACGATGCGGCAAGTCGGAAAGGATGTCGGATGCACGTGTTATTTGTGGACGACAACCCACTGATGCAACAGGTCATCAGCCGCTTCCTTATGAGCCAGGGCTACAGTGTTGCCATCGCGGATAGCGCCGAGCAAGCCTTGCACCTCACCCGGCACGAACGGTACCACCTGGTCGTGATTGATATGCGTCTGCCGGATCGTGACGGCCCTGATCTGTTGCAGGCCCTGCGCCAGGAACCCGGGATGGCGTACTGTCCGGCGATCGCCGTAAGCGGCCTGGGCGAGGACGATCGGGAACGGACAGTGCTGGCAGGCTTCGATGCCTTCCTCTCGAAGCCGATCGATCTTGACGAGCTACTGGCAGCGGTTCAGCGCTACGTTGATACGGATCGCGCGCGGGCGTTCGGGGTCTAGTGTTTTCCTGGGAGGGCCTGGCCCTCCCAGATCCTCCCATCTGTAACCTGTTTTCACCTCAGACGCAGGCAGCCATGCGGTTGATCTTGTGGGACGTTGACGGGACGTTGCTGAGCACCGACGGGATTGCCGCCGAGGCGATGCGCGAAGCCATGCGCCGGGTGGTGGGGCCGGCGGCGCCGATGGAGCGCACCGCCTACGCCGGCAAAACGGACTGGCAGATTATCCGCGAGAGCTTTCCCACGCTGCCGCCCGATACGATCGCCGAGCGTCTGCAGGAGTTCATCAAGACGTATGTGGGCCTGCTGGAGGCCCGGCGCGACGCGCTGGCGGCCCGCTCGCGGGTCTTTCCTGGTGTGGTCGCGGCCCTGGAAGCCCTGGAGACGGCTGGCTACCAGGCGCCCCTTACCGGCAACATCGCCGCGGTGGCCCAACTGAAGCTGGAGTGTGTGGGCCTGACCACCTACCTGGATCTGGCGGCGGGCGCCTATGGCGATGACCATTTCCACCGCCCCGAACTGGCGCCGATTGCCGCCGCGCGCGCCGCGGCGCGCTACGGCCAATCCTTTCACGGTGACCAGATCGTGATCATCGGCGATACGCCCCACGACATTGCCTGCGGCAAGCTCAATGGGGCGCGTACCGTGGCCGTCGCAACCGGCCCCTATCCCCTGGAGGAACTGCTGGCCCACCACCCCGACGCCGCTCTGCCCGACCTGACCGACGTTGCAGCCGTCATGGCCGCCGTGGTCGGGACGTAAGGCCGTTTCAGATCGGCATGTTTCAGCCCGAGACGCCACATCCAGCAATCCAAAATCCAAAATCCAATCACCTCTCCAGCGGTTTGCTCGGGTCATTGCCCCATTCGTTCCACGAGCCGTCGTAGATGGCCACGCGCCTGCCCGTGATCATTTCCAGCGCCAGGGCGACGGGGGTGGCCGAAACGCCCCCGTTACAGTACGCCACCACCTCGCGCCGCTCCAGGTCGTCGAGCGGCGTCCCCGCGGCCAGGAAGCGCGCCCGTAGCTCCTCCAGCGGCGCGAAGGTGTGCAACTCGGGGTCGAGGAGGCTCTGGTAGTACACGTTCAGCGCGCCGGGGATGTGCCCGCCGCGGGCCGCGCGCGACTCCTCGCCCCGGTACTCGGCCTCGTTCCGGGCGTCAAGCAGCAACGTATCGGTGTTCAGCGCGGCGAGGATCTGCTCGGCGGTGCGGCGGAGTTCGGGCCGGGGCCGCGGGGTGAAGGTGGCGGGCGGGTACCCGGGCACGTCGGTGGTGAGGGGCCGCCCCTCGGCCCGCCATTTGACCAGACCGCCGTTAAGGACGCGGGCGTTTTCAAACCCGTAGTAACGGAGCACCCAGAGCAGACGACCGGCGAACATCGCGAACCAGTCGTCGTAGGCTACCACTACGCTGTCGTCGCCGATGCCCCGCTCGCCCAGCACGCGGGCGATCCGCTCCGGCGGGGCCACCTGCACCGGCACCGGGTCGTCCAGATCCACGATGTCGCGGGTCCAGTCGAGGTACACCGCGCCGGGGATGTGGCCAGCGGCATAATCGGCGTGGCGGGCGAAGTAGTGCGGTTTCGGCTCGGTGGGTGGCAGCACCAGGCCACGCATGTCCACGATACGCAATTGCGGATGGCCAGGGTGTTCGGCCAGCCACGCGGTGCTGACCAGGGGGCCTTCGGGCAGGGTGATCATCTCAACTCCTTCGTTACATTGGATAGAGCGCGGCGAGGCGGCGCCTCCCCGCGGCGCCCTCTGTTCCGCCCGCGCTGGAGGAGGGTGGGGAAACCTGGTTTCCCCACGCCCCTACCCGACCGCGCGCTCCAGGCGCGCCTGCATGCGCCGCACACGCTCGGCCAGTTCCTCGGAACTGACCCGTTCGCGCAGGCGTTCGACCAGCAGGGGAAAGGCAAAGGGCGTCGGGCGGGGCGTGGGCGCGATGGTGACGCGGCCGGCGGCGATGCGCTCGAGGGTCGCCCGCAGGCGCTGGTGTTCGAGTTGCCGCTCCAACACTTCGCGGCGGGCCTGGTGCAGCAGCATGTTCTGCGGGTCGTACTGCTGAAACACGTCGTAGAACAGGTTGCTGCTGGCCTGCAGGCTCCGGGCGCTGCGCCGCTCGCCGGGCGGCCCCACCACCACCAGCCCGGCCACGCGGGCGATCTCGCGGAACTGCCGGCGGGCCAGTTCAGCGGCGTTGAGCGCGGCCAGCAGGTCCTCGGCCAACCCGTCCGCGGATAGCGCCGCGCGCAGGTCGGCCTCGGCCTCCAGGGGCGGTGGCTCGGCGGCGAGGAGTTCAAAGCCGTGATCGTTAGCGGCCACGCTGAAGGTGATGGGCCGCCGCCGGGCGAGCCGGTAGGCCAGCAGCGCCGCCAGGCCCTCGTGGACCAGGCGCCCCTCGAAGGGGTAGATGAAGAGGTGATGGCCCTCGCGGGTGCGGGTGCGCTCGACCAGTAGTTCGTCGGCGGTGGGCAGGCGCGACCAGCGGGCCTGCAACGCCAGAACCGGGCGCAGGGCCTCCAGTTCGGGGTCGTCGAACACGCCGTTGCGGGCGGCCTGGAGCCGCTCGCGCACCGCCGCGGCCAGTTCGGTCGAGAGGGGCAGGCGCCCGCCGGTCCAGCGGGGCACGGCGCCGTCGGCAGCCGTGGCCTGGCGCACCCAGGCGGTCATCTCCTTGACCCGCACAAACTCCAGCACCCGCCCGGCGAAGGTGAAGCGGTCACCGGGGCGGAGGCGGGCGATGAAGGACTCTTCGACCGTGCCGAGTTGTTCGCCGCCGAGGTAGCGCACAACCATGGCCGCGTCGGCAGTGATGGTGCCGATGGCCTGCCGGTGGCGGCGGGCGATGGCCTCGTCGGTGACGCGGTAGCGCCCATCGGCATCGGGGCCGACGCGGCGGTACTCGGGGTAGGCATCGAGGGCGCCGCCGCGGGTCACAAAGTCGAGGCACCAGCGCCACTCCTCGTCGCTGAGGTCGCGGTAGGCGGCGGTGGCGCGCACCTCGGCCAGCAGGTCGTCGGGGTGGAAGCCGCCGCCGAGGGCCACGGTGACCAGGTGCTGGGCCAGGACGTCGAGGGGCCGGGCCAGGGGCGGGCGGGCCTCGATCCGTCCGGCGCTGATGGCCCGGCGCGCGGCGGCGGTCTCGATCAACTCGAAGGCGTGGGTGGGCACGCAGGTGGCCCGGCTGGGCGCGCCGGGGCAGTGGCCGCTGCGCCCGGCGCGCTGCAACAGCCGGGCGACGCCTTTCGGGCTGCCTATCTGCAACACCCGCTCCACCGGGCTGAAATCCACCCCCAGGTCGAGGCTCGAGGTGCAGACCACGCAGCGCAGCCGCCCGTCGCGCAGACCATCCTCGACCCAGGCGCGCGTCTCGGGGGCCAGGGAGCCGTGGTGGAGGGCGATCAGCCCGGCCCACTCGGGGCGCGCCTCGAGGATGGCCTGGTACCACTGCTCGGTCTGGGCGCGGGTGTTGGTGAAGACCAGGCAACTCTGTACGGCCTCGATCTCGCGCACCACCTGGTCGAGCATGCGCAGGCCCAGGTGCCCGGCCCAGGGAAAGCGCTCGATGGTTTCGGGGATCAGCGCGTCAATGACGATGGTTTTGGGCTGCTCGCCCTCGATCAGGCGGCCCGGCGGGCGGGCCGCGGGCGCCGGCTCGGGCCCGCGGATGACCTGGCTGCCCAGGAGCGTGGCCAGGGCGGCATCGAGGTTGCCGAGGGTGGCGGAGAGGCCCCAGGTGCGCAGGGCGGGGCGCCAGCGGCGCAGGCGGGCCAGGGCCAGTTCGACCTGCACGCCGCGCTTGGAGGCCAGCAGTTCGTGCCATTCGTCAACCACCACGCAGCGCAGGCCAGCGAAGAGGGTCGCGGCATCATCGCGGGCCAGGAGCAGCGACAGGCTCTCGGGGGTGGTCACCAGGGCCTCGGGAAGCTGGCGGCGCTGCCGGGCGCGGGTGGCGGCGCTGGTATCGCCGGTGCGGGTCTCGACGCGCCAGGGCAGGCCCAGGCCGGCCAGGGGCGCCTGGAGCGTCGCGGCCGTATCGGCGGCCAGGGCGCGCAGGGGGGTGACCCAGAGCACGCGGAGGCCGGGCGGCCCGGCGCCGCCGTGCACAAGCGCCTCGGCGACAGGGCCGAACCAGGCCGCGTAGGTCTTGCCGGTGCCGGTGGCGGCGTGGATCAGCCCGCTCTCGCCGGCCAGATAGGCGGCCCAGGCCGCGCGCTGGAAGGGGAAAGGGGTCCAGCCGCGGGCGG
>DAOUDA010000170.1:0-50974 GCA_034431835.1 Chloroflexaceae bacterium
AAACAGCGACCGTGCGTACGGACGCAGCGCGCTGCGTCCGTACGGGTACGTCTGATACTCCGGTCTTCACAACCTGAAGAGGACTGCTATAGTCAACGAATCGTTCCCTAACTCTACTTTATCACGTGCCATGGCCTCCTTGCAGCGGAGACATGGCGCATCCCAACGCCGAAACGACTATTTGCCCCCCAGCAGGCAAGACGCACCACGCACCCCGGTTCCGGCGGGAACCGGGGGGCGTAATCTTATGTGGTGTGATTACGCTCCCAGCGGCTCGGCCGGGCGAGTGCTTTCGATCTGCAGCACATCGCCGCGCTGGAACACCAGTTGTCCGTTTTCCAGGTCAACCTCGATCGTATCGCCGGCCTTGAAGATGCCCCGCAGCAACTCGCGCGAGATCGGCGTTTCGAGCAGGCGCTGCACGGTGCGCCGCAGTGGACGCGCTCCGTAGATCGGGTTGTAGCCCTCAGTCACCAGGTACTCTTTGGCTTCCTTGGTAAGTTTCAGCGTGATCTTCTGATCTCGCAGTCGCTCTACCAGGTCGCCCACCTGCAGATCGATGATCCGGGTGAGATCCTCCATCGTCAGCGGATGGAAGAGGATGATCTCGTCCACGCGGTTAAGGAACTCGGGCCGGAAGGTCTGGCGCAGCGCCTCGTCCACTTTCTTGCGCGCGTCCTTCATATCAATCTGCCGCGGGCCCTTGCCGCTGGTCGAGAAGCCGATACCGCCGCCCTGCAAGTGTTCGGTGCCGGCGTTGCTGGTCATGATGATCACGGTGTTGCGGAAGTCCACCGTGCGCCCCTGACCGTCGGTGAGGCGACCATCGTCGAGCACCTGCAGCAGGGCGTTGAACACGTCGGGATGGGCCTTTTCGATCTCGTCGAACAACACCACCTGGTAGGGTCGCCGGCGGATGCTCTCGGTAAGCTGGCCACCCTCATCGTAGCCGACGTAGCCGGGCGGGGCGCCGATCAGCCGGGCCACGGTGTGGCGCTCCTGGAACTCGCTCATATCAACGCGGGTCATGGCCTCGTCGCTATCGAAGAGATACTCCGCGAGGGCCTTGGCCAGTTCCGTCTTGCCCACGCCAGTGGGGCCAACGAAGATGAAGCTGCCGATCGGCCGGCGCGGGTCGCGCAGGCCGCTACGCGCCCGCCTGATAGCGTCGGAGAGCGCCACGATGGCCTCGTGCTGGCCAATCACCCGGTCGTGGAGGCGCTCCTCCATATGGATCAACTTCTCCCGCTCGGTCTCCAGCATCCGGCTGACAGGCACCCCGGTCCAGCTCGAGACGATCTGGGCGACGTCCTCATCGTCCACCACTTCGTCGAGGTTGGAGGACTTGAGCCACGCCTCGCGTTCGGTTTCAAATTCGGACTGGAGGGCCAGGTAGCGCGAGCGCAGCAACGCGGCCCGCTCGTAGTCGCGACGGGCGCCGGCCTCTTCCTCCTCCTGCTGCAACCGGCGCAACTCGGTCTCTTTGGCCTTGAGCGCCGGCGGCATGGAGTAAATATCGATGCGCAGCTTGGCGCTGGCCTCATCTATGAGGTCAATCGCCTTATCGGGGAGGAAGCGGTCGTTGATGTAACGGCTCGACAGGTGCGCGGCGGCATGGATCGCGGCATCGGAAATCGTGAGTTGATGATGCTCTTCGTAGCGCTTACGCAGGCCGCGCAGCATCTCCATCGTGGTCTCGACGTCCGGCTCTTCCACGAACACCGGGCTGAAGCGGCGCTCCAGGGCGGCGTCTTTCTCGATATGCTTGCGGTACTCGTCAATCGTGGTCGCGCCCACCACCTGGATCTCGCCGCGGCTCAGGGCTGGTTTGAGCATGTTGCTGGCATCGATGCTGCCGGCCGCCGCCCCTGCGCCGACGACGGTATGCAACTCGTCAATGAACAGGACGACCTTGCCCTTGGCGTTGCGCACTTCGTCCATCACGGCCTTGAGGCGCTCCTCGAACTCGCCGCGGAACTTCGACCCGGCCACCATGCCCGCCAGATCCAGCGCCAGGAGGCGCCGATCACGCAACGTCGGCGGCACGTCGCCGGTCACCAGACGCTGGGCCAGACCCTCGGCAATCGCCGTCTTGCCCACGCCCGTCTCGCCCACGAGCACCGGGTTGTTCTTGGTGCGCCGCGAGAGAATGCGGATGACGCGCGTGATCTCGGCATCTCGCCCGATGACCGGGTCAAGCTTGCCCTGCCGGGCCAGATCGGTAAGATCGGTGCTGTACTTCTCCAGGATCTCGTAGCGGCTCTCCGCGCCCGGGTCGTCCGAGCGCTGCGCGCCACGGATCTCCATCAGGGCCTGGTAGATCCGCTCCTGGTCAATGCTAAAGCTGTGCAGGATACGGGCCGAGGCCCCTTCCCGCTCGCCGCTCAAGGCGATCAGCAGGTGATCCACGCCCACATACTGGTCACCCAGGCGATTGGCCTCCTCCTCGGCCCGCTTTACCAGCCGCTGCGTGCGCGGTGTTACGTAGACCTGGTTGCCCAGGCCGTACTGGCCATACACCTTCGGCGACTTCTCCAGTTCGCGCTCGACGCGCTGAGCAACCAGTTCTGGGTCAACATTCAATCGCGCCAGGGCGCGAGCTGCCAGGCCGTCGCGCTGGCGCAGCATCGCCAGGAAGACATGCTCAACATCGAGCTGGGTGTGATGCTGCTCCTGCATTATTTCCTGCGCGGCCTGGAAGGCGTCCTGCGCCTTTTCCGTAAATCGCTCAAGTCTCATACGACACTGTCCCTCACTTGTTGTGACGCTCCCGGCTCCTGCTGGCGTTCGGAGGAAGCATCCTTGCCCCCGGGCCGCGAACGGATCGCTTATAACCGGAACGCTTCTTTAGTATAGCATACACGCTTTTGCCCTGCTTCGCGCCAGTGTAAGAGTTGTGTATGCGCGCCGCAGTTGCAACCCTCGGGGTTGCGACCACAGGGGAAACCCGGTTTCCCCACGCCAGGACCGGCGCAAAGTCCACGATGGTGTCCACATCTACCGAACACGTTCACACCGCGGAGGGTCGCAACGGGCTTCAAAAAGCTCATCCTCTGCGTGCTCTGCGGTAAATCTGAACACGTTCCCCACGCCCCCGGAGTTGACGGCTTGCCTCTTCCGTGTTACGATCCGCCGAAACACATACAAAGCTCGGGGTGCCGGGAGAGCCCGGCTGAGATTGCGGACCGATCGATGCCGCTGACCCGTAGAACCTGACCTGGGTCATACCAGCGTAGGGAAGCGCCAGCAGCCCCCTGTGGCCGCCGTCCTCTACCCGGGTCGGCGGCTTTTTGCTATGCGCCCGCTCCGTGCTCGCCCATCTTGTGAAAGGATGCCGTATGCGTCGCCTGATCCCCTTCCTGGCCATGGCCGTGCTCCTCGTTGCCTGCGGCCAACCCGGCGCCAGCCGCCCCACCCCCCCGCCAATGATCACCCCCGCCGCCAGTGTTGTCCCTGCCGGCGCAACCCCCGCCGCCGAGACCCGCCGTATCGTGGTCATGACCCACGATAGCTTCTCCGTGAGCGAGGAGGTGCTGGCCGCCTTCACCGCCCGTTCAGGCGTCAGCGTCGAGTTCCTCAAGGCCGGTGACGCCGGAACGGTGCTCAACCAGGCCATTCTCAGCACGAACGCTCCTCTCGCCGATGTTCTGTTTGGCGTGGATAATACGTTTCTTAGTCGCGCCCTCGCGGCGGACATCCTGACGCCCTATGCCTCACCTGCCCTCGCCGGCCTTCCCGATGATCTGAAGCTCGATCCGGAGAACCGGCTCCTACCGGTGGATTTTGGCTATGTCGTAATCAACTACGACAAAGCGGCGCTCGAGGCAGCCGGACTGACCCCGCCGACCGACCTGCGCGACCTCACCCTGCCGGCGTGGAAGGGCAAACTGGTTGTCCAGCATCCGGCCACCTCCTCGCCCGGCCTGGCCTTCCTCCTTGCCACCATCGGCCATTTCGGCGAGACCGGCGCGTATACCTGGAAGGACTTCTGGCGCGATCTACGCGCCAATGAGGTGCTGGTGACCCAGGGCTGGAGCGAGGCCTATTACACCCATTTTAGCGGGAGCAGCGGCGCGGGCGCCTATCCGCTCGTCGTCAGTTATACCACCAGCCCCGCCGCCGAGGTGTTCTTCAGCGAGGGCCGGCTGTCCGAACCGCCCACCGGCAACCTCCTCGTCCCCGGCGGCAGTTTCCGGCAGATCGAGTTCGTCGGCATTCTCCGTGGCGCCCGCGACGAAGCCGCCGCCCGGCAGTTCGTCGATTTCATGCTCCAGCCGGAGTTCCAGGCCGACATTCCGCTCCAGATGTTTGTCTACCCTGCGAACCCCCAGGCGCCGCTGCCCGAGGTGTTTGTCCGCTTCGCCGAACTGCCTTCTGAGTCGGCCGACCTGGCGCCCGACCTGATCGAGCAGCGCCGCGATCAGTGGATCGCCGAATGGACCGAGATCGTGCTCCGATGAGGCCGCCCGACCGGCGCCCCGGCCCCTCTGGCGGCGCGCGCCCGCGTGCTCAGTGGCGCCATCCTTCGGGAGAGCTTTGCCCTCCCAGAAACCCGCGTTCTTCGCCCGGGGAAGGCGAAGGCGCCGCGCACACCGCGCCGACCGCCGGTTGGAGGAGGGTGGGGAAACCGGGTTTCCCCACGCCCCTGCCCCTCTGGGAACGGGCCGTGGCGCGACCCTCCGGGTTGCGCATAGGGCTTCGCCAACGTGACTGCTCCCGGTAGGAGAGGCCCTGACGGGCTGCGCCCCCTGGAACGCCCCTCCAGGGTGCGGAGGTGAGCGCCTGAGTGTCAAGCAGATCTGAACGACCCCTCATCCGGGCAGGGCAGACGGCCGTTCTGCTCCTGCCGGTGCTGTTTCTGGGGCTGTTCTTTTTCTATCCGCTGTTGGCCATCGTTCGGCTGAGCTTCGCCGATGGTCTGGCCGGGCTGCTCGAAACTCTGGGCGCGCGCTACTACTGGCGCGTGCTCGCCTTTACCGCCGGCCAGGCCGCGCTCTCGACGGCGCTGACCCTGGCCGTGGGGCTGCCTGGCGCCTACGTCTTCGCCCGCTACGAGTTTCCGGGCAAGGCGCTGTTGCGGGCCGTCGCCGGGGTGCCGTTCGTGATGCCGACGGTGGTGGTGGCCGTGGCCCTTGGCGCGCTGCTGGGACCGCGCGGCCTGATCAATCAGGGCCTCCAGGCCGCCTTCGGGCTGGCCACGCCGCCGATCCGGCTGAGCGGCCTCCAGGCGGTGCTGTTGGCCCACATCTTTTACAACTACACCGTGGTCCTGCGCCTGGTGGGGGGATTCTGGGCCAATCTCGACCCGCGGCTGGAGGAGGCCGCCGCGGTGCTGGGGGCCTCGCGTCTCCGCACGCTGCTGCGCGTGACGCTGCCGCTGCTCGCGCCAGCACTGGGCGCGGCGGCGCTACTGATCTTCATCTTCACCTTTACGAGCTTCGGGGTGATGGTCATTCTCGGCGGCCCGCGTCTGGCCACGCTGGAGGTGGAGATCTACCGCCAGACGGCGCAGTTGTTGCGCCTGGATGTGGCCGCGACCCTGGCGCTCATCCAACTGATCTGCACCCTGGGCTTGAGTTTCGCCTACACGCGCCTGGCGGCGCGGGCCACAACACCGCTGGAATTGCAGCCGCGCAGCCACACCGCGCGCCCTCCCCGCGCGCCCCGCGAGAGGCTGCTGGTCGGCGCTACCGTGCTGCTCATCACTCTGTTGCTGGGCGCTCCCCTGGCGGCCCTGGCGCTGCGCTCGGTGCTCGCGCCGGGCCCGGGAGCGCCGCGCTTCACCCTGGCCGCCTACCTCGCCCTGGACCAGAATCTCACCGGCTCGGCCTTCTTCGTGCCCCCAACCGTGGCAATTGCCAACTCGCTGCGTATCGCCGCCACCACCACGCTCCTCGCGTTGAGCATCGGCATTCCGGCGGCCTATCTGCTGGCGCGTCGCACCGCGCCGCCAGGGGCGCCACCCGACGCGCGGCGCCGCGGGACCGCGGGCGTGGCCCTCCTCGATGCGCTGTTTATGCTGCCCCTGGGAACGTCGGCGGTCACCCTGGGGCTGGGCTACCTGGTGGCCCTGAGCGTGCCGGGGCTGGGCGGGCTGCGAACCTCGCCCTGGCTCATTCCCG
This sequence comes from Chloroflexaceae bacterium, assembly GCA_034431835.1. Classification (GTDB taxonomy): domain Bacteria; phylum Chloroflexota; class Chloroflexia; order Chloroflexales; family Chloroflexaceae; genus JACAEO01. The sequence continues at coordinate 6,123 of DAOUDA010000170.1, forward strand.
TGCTTCACACCCTGGTCGCCCTGCCCTTCGTGATCCGCGCCCTGGCGCCGGTGCTGCGGGCGCGCAGCCCGCGACAACGCGAGGCGGCGGCGCTCCTGGGCGCCTCGCCCGCGCAGGTCTGGCTGCGGGTCGAATTGCCGCAGATCGCCCCGGCCCTGGCCATTGGCGCCGTGTTTGCCTTCACCGTCTCGCTGGGCGAGTTTGGCGCCACGCTGCTGCTTGCCCGCCCCGATGCGCCAACCCTGCCGGTGATGATCTTCCGCTTCCTCGGCCAGCCCGGCGCGCTCAACTACGGCCAGGCCCTGGCCCTGGCCACTATCCTCATGCTGGTCACCGCGCTGGGGTTCCTGCTGCTCGAACGGCTTCGTCCGCCGGGAGGGGAGTTTTGAGGAGACCCTCCGCTTACGCAGGGGCGTGGGGGAACCAGGTTTCCCCACGCCCCTCCAACCGGGTGAAGCACGCCGGTTCCTCGCCAGGCTTCGCCCTCCCGAAGGAGGGGGATAGGCCTCTAGACCACGGTCGTCTCCTGATACACCCCAAACACCTCACGCAGTACGTCGCACATCTCGCCGACGGTGCAGTAGGCGCGCACGCACTCCAGAATGGCGGGCATGGTGTTCTCATCGCCCTGGGCCGCCGCGCGCAGCTCGGCCAGGCGTCGCCGGACCAGGTCGTTGTCGCGTTCGCGGCGCACCCGGTTCAGGCGCTCCAGGTGCTTGCGTTCGCCTTCGGGGTCCATCTCCAGGATGGGGATCTCCAGCGGCGCCGGGGTCTGGTAGGCGTTCACGGCGACGATCTCGCGCTCGTGGTGGTCAATCTCCTGCTGGTAGCGATAGGCCGCGTCGGCGATCTCCTTCTGGAAGTAGCCGTTGCGAATGGCCGCGATCACCCCGCCCTGGTCGTAGATCGCCTTGAAGTAGGCGTTCACCTCCTGCTCCATACGATCGGTCAGCGCCTCGACGAAGTAACTGCCGCCGAGCGGATCAACCGTATTGGTCACCCCGCTCTCGGCGGCAATCACCTGCTGGGTGCGCAGAGCGATGGTGACGGCCTTCTCCGAGGGCAGGGCCAGGGCCTCGTCCATCGAGTTGGTGTGCAGGCTCTGCGTGCCGCCCAGCACCGCCGCAAGGGCCTGGATCGCCGTGCGCACGATGTTCACCTCGGGCTGCTGGGCGGTCAGCGAGCAGCCGGCGGTCTGGGTGTGGAAGCGCAGCCACCAGGAGCGTTCCTTCTTCGCCCCGTAGGTCTCGCGCATGAGCCGCGCCCAGATGCGCCGGGCCGCCCGGTATTTGGCGATCTCCTCGAAGAAGTCATTGTGCGCGTTGAAGAAGAAAGAAATGCGTGGCGCAAAGTCGTCAATGTCGAGACCCCGCGCCAGACACGCCTCCACATAGGCCCGCCCGTCGGCCAGGGTAAAGGCCAGTTCCTGCGCGGCCGTGCTGCCCGCCTCGCGGATGTGGTAGCCGCTCACGCTCACCGGGTTCCACTGCGGCACATAGCGGCTGCCAAACTCGATCGTGTCCACCACCAGGCGCATACTCGGCTCGGGCGGGAAAATATACTCATTCTGCGCGATGTACTCCTTCAGAATATCGTTCTGCGTCGTGCCGCGCAACTGCGTCCAGGGAACGCCGCGCTTTTCGGCCACGACCAGGTACATCGCCCAGATCATCGCCGCCGGCGAGTTGATCGTCATCGAGGTCGAAACCTGGTCCAGCGGAATGCCGTCGAGCAGCACCTCCATGTCCGCCAGCGACGAGACCGCTACGCCGCACTTGCCGAACTCGCCCTCCACCAGCGGGTGATCGGTGTCGCGGCCGTAGAGCGTGGGCATATCGAAGGCGATGGACAGACCGGTTTGCCCCTGGCTCAGCAGGTACTTGAAGCGCTGGTTCGTCTCCTCGGCCGTGCCGAAGCCGGCGAACATGCGCATCGTCCAGATCTTGCCGCGGTATCCCGTGGGGTGAATGCCCCGCGTGAAGGGATACTCGCCAGGATGGGCGATGTCGCGCAGATAGTCATTCTGCGCCAGGTCCAGCGGGGTGTAGAGGCGCTCGACCGGGGCGCTGCTGGTGGTCATAAAGCGGACCGGGCGCTCGGGTGCGCGTTCCAGGGTAGGCCAGAGACACTGCTGTTCCCAACGCTCCTGTGCCGCCTGTACCTGCTCTTTCGATTCGAACATCTTCGTTCCTCCGGGCCTCGTGTGCTCGTGAGCTTGCAACGGTGATAGCGGGAGTTTGTGCCATTGTAACACGAAGACCGAGAATAAAAATGGGAGGGTGCAGCCCTCCCGAACCCTCCCCGCCGGCAGGGCGACCACACCGTCTACGGCCGGGGCGCCGCGGCCCCGGGTCCGCTCGCTCGCGACCAGTCGGCGATATTCCAGGTGATCGGCGCGGTGGGATCGGCCTCAACGCCGCTGAGTGAGGCGCCAACCAGGGTCACATCGAGCCGCTGGAACAGGGGCAGCACGGGCAGTTCCTGGGTGAAGAGTTGCTGCTGGCGCAGGTAAGCGTCCGCGCGTTCTTGCCGCACCAGTGAGGTGGTCGCAATACGGATGGCCCGGTCGGCCTCGAAAAAGCACCATCCGGAGAAGTTGTTGCCCGTCCAGCCATTGTTCTCGTTGGGCACACCCGCGCAACTCCAGCGCTCCCAGCCGCGGGGATCCAGACCGGCGATCCAGGCAAACAGCGCCATCTGAAAGGTGCGCCGAAAGAGCGGCCCGTCGGCGCTGTACAGTCCGGCCGTGGGCACCTCCTGTAGCGATGTGCCTATCCCAACCGCGGCCAGATCGGCGGCGATCCGCTCGGCGGTGGCCAGGCGCAGCGGCGAATTCTGCGTCGTCACCAGATTGAGCACCAGAGGTTGGCCGCCCGATTCGCGCAACCCATCGCCATTGGCGTCAACCACCCCGGCCTCGTCCAGCAGACGACGGGCGGCATCGGGGTCATAGGGGTAGCGCGTGAGTTGATCCGGCGGCGCGGCGGCCCACTGGCCCGGCACGATCCAGCTATCGAGCACTGCGCCATAGCCCCCCAGCAACTCGGCCGCCATGGCCTCGCGGTTGATGGCATGGGCGATCGCCCGCCGCACCCGGATGTCCTGCAGCGCCGGCACGTCGAGGTTGAACGTGAGATGCTCCCACACCGGGCCGGGCACGGCGCTCACCTTGAGCGCCCCCTGCTCGGCGTCGGCGCGGATCAGCCCCAGGGTTTCGGGCAGCGGTTGCTCCAGCAGGGCCACATCCAGGCTGCCCCCCGCCACCGAGGTCCGCAGCAGATCGGGATTGTCGCGGAAAATGAAGGTGATGTGGTCGAACGGTCCGGCCCGGCCCTCGTAGTACGGGTTGCGCGCGAGACGCACACTGCCCTGGTCACGCCGTTCCACCACGTAAGGTCCGTAGCTCAGCGGGGTGCGGGCGAAATCACCGCCGCGCAACTCGTTCGGATCGCGACCCAGCAACGCATGGCGCGGCAATGGCGTCCAGTACACCGCGGGGTAGGCCGGATCGGTATAATCGGGCTTGAGCACCGCCCGCGTGGTGTGCGCGTCCACCTTCTCGTAACGGTCGAGCAAGGCCAGTTTGCCCGCCGCGTCCTGCCCCATGTACACCTGTCGGGCAAGTTCATAGGCGTAAAGCGAGTCATCGGCGGTCACCGGCGTCCCGTCCGACCAGGTCAGCTTCGGGTTCCAGCGGTAGGTGACGCTGATCTGTTGAACCTGGGTGATCACGGCGGTGGCTGTGGTGGTGATCATCCCCGCGCTATCGAGGTAGACATCAACCGTTGCCACCGTCACATCGCCGTTCTCCAGGCTGGGAACCCGTTCGAGCACGCCGGTGGTGGTGTAGGTGTAGCTATGCACCAGCAGGGGCGATGGAAAGAGCAGTTCGGTGATCGGCGCAGTGAGGCGCTCATCGGCGGGGTCATCGTGGTAGGGCAGCAAGTCGCCCGGATCATCGAGCAACCCGATGCGCGCCACACGTTCGGCGACGGGCGGCGTGACGGTGGCCGTTTCGGGTGTCGGGGCGCTGGTAATGGTTGGCGGGGCAGTCGCTTCCGCCGAAAGAGTAGCGGTCACGGCAAGCGGCTCAGAAGCCATCGGAGTGGGACGGGGGGCCCCGCCCTGAATCTCACAGGCGGCCAGCAACACCGCCACCAGGAGCAAGAGGAGTGCGTGCGCGGGTTTCATAGGCGCGGCGATTGTACCTGATTCCCCGCGACTTGTCGAGTGCGTGGTGGGGCAACCAGGTTTCCCCACGCCCCGGACCGTCTGGGAGCATAACCCGCCAGGCGCTTACCCGTTGCCGCGCCCCAGATCGCCCGCCGCCGGCAACCCGCCCATCGCGGTGGCGGTCAGGGCGGCCCGCTCGACCGCCCGGGCCAGGGTATCGGCGGCGATGCTGCCGAGCACGAGCATATGCGGCGCGGGCCGACGCCCGGTCGCCAGGGCAAAGACCGTATCCCCATCGAACGGCGTATGCACCGGGCGGATCGTGCGCGCAAGGCCGTCGTGGGCCATCTGGGCCAGTTTGGTGGCCTCGGCCTTGGTCAGCCGCGCATCGGTGGCAACCACGGCGATGGTCGTATTACGATGTTCCTCGCGCCGGGCGCCCAGGGCCGCCTGGAACTGCCCATCGCGCAGTATCTGACCCGCGTCGAGCATGCGCCCATCCGGGCCACGCGCGCCCGCCAGCAACTCCCCGTGCTCGCGCCAGACATCACCGAAGGCGTTCACCACCGCCAGCGCGCCTACCACCGTACCATCGGCCAGCGTCTCGCTCCACGTGCCAACGCCGCTTTTCATCGCCGCCTGCGGCCCCAGGGCCTTGCCTACCGTGGCGCCGATCCCTGCGCCAACGCAGCCTTCGGCCGTATGCGCGCTGGCGGCATCACAGGCGGCATAGCCCATGGCCGCATCAGGGAAACGCTGGTGGCTGCCAATCTGCAGATCGAAGATTACCGCCGCTGGCACGATCGGTACCCGGGTGATCCCGACATCAAAGCCCACCCCCCGCTCGCGGAGCCACTGGACCACCCCGCTCGCCGCCGCCAGGCCCATGGCGCTCCCCCCGCAGAGAGCCACGGCATGCACCTCCTGCACGCTGTTCTCCGGAGCGAGCAGGTCGGTCTCGCGCGTGCCCGGGGCGCCCCCGCGCACGTCCACACCCCCTACCGCACCTTCCAGGGTGAGCGCCACCGTCACCCCCGTTAGCGCCTCGGCATCGTGGGCGTGGCCCACCATCACGCCGGGAACATCGGTAATTGCCGGCATGGTTAGCCTCCGTGAACCTGCGTAAGGCCGAAGCGCTGGCCCAGCCACTGCTTCGGCCCAACCTGCTAACGAAGTTCGGACGCAGTGCTACGAACGACTCACCTCTTCGGCGCGTTGCAGAGCGGGATAACTCGTCGCCGGGATGGTCGGAGCCTGGCGCGAGGCGTGGGTTCCATCGGCCCCGCAGTAGGGGCAGACGCTCCAGGTCAGGTCAATGACGCGATGGCATGCGTCACAGTGCCGGCGCAAAGCAGTCTGGCAGTGCGGGCAGAGGACAAAATCCGGCTCAATCGGCCGCTGGCACTCGGGGCAGACATACTTCTCCTCGATGTCGCGCCGCAGGTACTCCTGCTCCAGTTCCCGCTCGTAGCGCTCGGCGAGGGTCTGCGGCGGGCGCAGGATGAGGTGCAGGGGAATGCCCGCGAAGGGCAACAGGAGCACCAGGCTCACCGCCAGCACCTGCACCGAGACGTCCTCGCTGCGCCGACGGATGTCGCGATAGGCCCAGAGCACCGATGCGGCCCAGATGAGCACCAGGTAGGCCCCGATCAGGATGCCCAGTATCTGCAATATCGGCACCAGATTCGTCAACAGGTCCTGCAAGGCTTCCATGGTGGTATCCGTCTACCACATCAGTGGTCTGTCAAATTTGTTTCCCGATACACATCAACCGCCGCCATCCAGGTGCGCTCCAACCGCAGATGCGCGACCCCAAACCAGACTCCGTGGCCCTCCGCGCCCTCTGCGGTACATATCAGAAAACCTCGGTAACGGACCAGGCAGCGGCGGTCTACAGTTTTCGCGTTTCGGCCTTCAGCACGAACACCGTCGCGCCCCCTACCTGCACCTCCAGTGGCGCGGGGGGATAAAACTCGCCCGACTCGGCGATCGGCGGCATAGGCGAGACGAAACGGGCGCGGGTCGAGCAGTGTTCGCGCACCACGTGGATAACGTGGTTGACCTGCTGATCCTCCACGCTGAGCATCAGGGTAACATTGCCTTCGCGCAGGAAGCCGCCCTGGCTGCTCAAGCGCGTTACCCGGTAGCCGTGCTCCGTGAGCGCGTCCACCAGCATCGTCGCGTCCTGCGGCTGCACGATGGCAAGCACCAGTTTCATACCGTCGGACCTAACCGCGCGACCGGCGCCAGGAGCGGTTCAACTTCGGCGTAGATCTGCGCGGCCACCGCCTCAATGGGCTGGTTGACCGAGAGGCGCCGCCAGCGCGCCGGATCACGCTGCATTAACTCGAAGAACCCCGCCACCACGCGCTGGTGGTAGGCCAGATCACGGGCGTCGAGCCGGTTCCATTCGGCGTTCGCGCCGGGAGCTCCAGACGCGGTGGTGCGTTCACGTTGGGCGCGCTTGCGCCGCAGCCCCTCTTCCACGTCAATATCCAGGTAGAACGTCAGGTCGGGCATCAGGCCGCCGGTCGCAACCGCGGTGATCGCCTGCAGTTCATCAAGGTCGCGTCCTAGCCCGTAGCCCTGGTAGGCGAAGGTGGAGTCGGCATAGCGATCGCAGAGCACGATCCCACCCGTGTTCAGGTAGGGCCGGATCAGTTCGCTCACCAGTTGGGCCCGCGCCGCCGAGAACAGCAGCGTTTCCGTTGTCGGCGCCATCTCGGTATGGCGCAGATCCACAAGGATCCGGCGGATCATCTCGCCGATGCGCGTCCCTCCTGGCTCACGGGTGAGAATAACCGGATAGCCCTCAGCCTGTAATCGCTCATAGAGCAACCGCGCCTGCGTGCTCTTCCCACTGCCCTCCGGCCCTTCGAAGGTGATAAAGACGCCCATCGTTCTTGATGATCCACTCCTGAAGCGAAATCGTGCCTGGTCGGCAGGCACGTCATATTATACAGGTTTTTTGACGTTAGACGCGGTTTTGCTGCGCGGCCCCTTGAGGTCACCGTTCCTGCCCGTTGGCAGGGGGGTGGGGAAACCAGGTTTCCCCACCCCCCGCCTCAGGGGCGGAAGATCTTCACCCGCCGGTTGGCGTCTTCGCCCCGGCTCTCCGAACGGAGGTTGTAGCGATCGGCCATTTGATGCTGCAACTTGCGGATGTAACTGCTCCGTGGCGTTAACTCGACCACCGTGCGTTCGCCATTCATAAGCTGGTGGATCGCCTCCTCCACTTCCAGCATGGCCTCCTCGACCACGCTGCTATCATCGGCGTGGCGCAGCGACGGAAAGCTCGCGTCGGGGTCCACCTCGCGCAGATTGAAGACATGGGCCAGCTGGCGCTCCATCTGCGAGATGGTGTTGTTGCGCAGCACATACACCGGCACGCCCTGCTCTTCGGCCTGGCGCAGCCGCTGGGCGCTCTGGCGATAGTAGTTCTTCAAGGTCATCACCAGGGTTGCGTCCTTCATATCCCGGACGATCACCGCCGGCACCCCCAGACGCTCGATGGCCGTCTCCAGGCGGTTACGGCTCACCCCGAAGGGAAAGATGCGCTGCATGGTCGGTCCTGAGGCGGCCCCGCCGTTGCCGCTGCTCGCCACACTGCGTTCGCGCACCCGCGGCCCCGAAACGCCCATTGCCTCCCCCGGGCCACCCCGCGCCCCGCCGCGCGCGCCAGGACGCCCGCCCTCGCGCCCGTAGCTCCGCCGGCCCACCGCCGGCAGTTCGCTCACCTCACGGTGCACCGGCTGGCTGTGGATCACGCCGTCCACGTCCCGCCAGCGTTCCTCTGCCGGCGGATCCTCGCCGCGGAGGATGGCGTCCACCGCCGCGGCCACGTCCTGGTAGACCGTTACCCGGTCCCAACTCTGGATCTCCACCAGCACGTCGAAGGTGGGTGGGGCCTTGCGCTCCAGCACCGTCTTCTGGGTGCCCCGGCGGCGCGCCTCTTCATCGCCGAGGGTCACCGCCTGAATGCCGCCAACCAGGTCGGACAGGGTGGGGTTGATCATCAGGTTGTCGAGGGTATTGCCGTGGGCCGTACCGACCAGTTGCACGCCACGCTCGGCGATCGTGCGCGCGGCCATGGCTTCCAGTTCGGTGCCGATCTCGTCAATGACGATCACCTCGGGCATGTGGTTTTCCACCGCCTCGATCATCACCGCATGCTGCTCTGCCGGACGCGGCACCTGCATCCGCCGCGCCCGCCCGATGCCAGGGTGCGGAATGTCGCCATCACCGGCAATCTCGTTCGAGGTGTCCACAATCACTACCCGCTTGCGCAACTCCTCGGCCAGCACCCGGGCCGTCTCGCGGAGCAGGGTGGTCTTGCCCGTGCCCGGCTTGCCCAGCAGCAGAATGCTCTTCCCCGTCTCCACCAGGTCGCGGATAATCGTCACCGTGCCGAAGACCGCGCGGCCCACGCGGCAGGTCAACCCGATGACCTGGCCGCGGCGGTTGCGGATCGCCGAGATGCGGTGCAGGGTGCGGGGGATGCCGGCGCGGTTGTCTTCGCCAAACTCGCCGATCCGGGCAATAACGTAGTTAATATCCTCCTGGCTCACCTCCCGATCGCTGAGGAAGCGTTCCCGTCCCCGGTAGCGCGCTTCGGGCAGGCGCCCGAGATCCATCACAACTTCCAGCAGATCGGTGGCATCATCATCGGCGTCGGTAATCGCCTGAGTAATGTGCGGTGGAAGCGCTGAGAGCAGCAACTGGATATCAGTGGTGACTTCCTGTCGGTCTGACATATGATTGTGGGTCCTCTCTCGGCGTGGAGATGCGGGGCGCGGGCACCCGGGGCTCCAGGCCGGGCTCGAGCGCGGGCACGAGCAACGAACGGCGCGCCGGCACAACGGTGTTCTTCACCAGCAGCGCCTGTTCGCCAATAGGTTGAAAGCCGAGATCTTGCGCGGAGGCCAGAAACTCTCCCTGGTACTCGCGTAGCATCAGGTACGCCGGGCGCGTGTCGCTGAGTTGCGCCAATCCGAAGCGCAACACATCCACCGCGCCATCGCGCGCGTCGGGGCGGATCAAGAGATTGAACACGTGGCCGGATGGACCGCTCGAGCACTGCAAATAGGCCACCAGGTCGTCATCGGGGCCCAGCACCCACGCGACGCGACGGAGGCCCATCCAGTGCTGCGTGAGCGGCAGGGCCCAGTAGCGCGCGTTCCGCACCTCCGCCTGCTGCACCGGATGCGGCGTTGTCGCCCCGTACAGCTTATGCACTGCCCAGTGGTCACGGCGCCCCTGGATGCGCATCGGCGCCAGCGTGGTGCCCTGATCCCAGTCGGGACCGGAAAGGTGCAGAATGGTGTTGTGGCTGTAGGTCTGGAAGCCCAGTTGCCGGAAGATCTCACGCACCTCGTTGTGCCCTTCCGGCACCGCCGCGTACAGTCGCTGCACGTGGTGGTAGCCGGCGTTCTCCACCAGGCGCGCCAGCAACTGGAACCACACCTCCCGGTCACTGGGGTGCCGGATCGCCTGTCCTCCGAGTGAGGCGATGTACACGATGTCCTGCTCAGGACGGCCACTGCGCCCCTGGGCCTGGACCACCGCGACGCTGCCCTGATCGTGGTAGACCAGGGTTGACCTATCGCGGCCGTTGCCCCGCAGCAGACAGTGCAACGCGAACCATGCCGGCCGGTGGGTCTGCGCCAGCAGAGCATCGGTGTAGAGCAGCACCTGGCTGCGCGGCTTGCGTCGCAGCGACCAGAGATCGGCGGGCGCGACTGAGCGAATCATACGTGATGATGTTCCATTGCAGCGTTGGCTGCTTCCGGCACGTTCTCGAACGGAGGTCGGGGAGGGCGTTACCCGCACAACCCCTGCCTGAGGGGAGGGGCGGCGAGGCCCACACCCGCTCAGAACCACGTGGGTCCTACAGTTCCAGAAAATAGCGATGCATCCGATCGTCGTCGGTCAGTTCTGGATGAAAGGTTGTCGCCAGCAAGCGACCCTGCCGCGCGGCGACAATCGCGCCATCGGGCAACCTGGCAAGGACCTCCACCTCCCGGCCAACCGCCTCGATCAGCGGGGCGCGGATGAACACCCCCGGCAGCGGAGGCGTTCCCAGGACCGGCACGACCAGGGGGGTTTCAAAGCTCTCCAACTGGCTGCCGTAGGCATTGCGCCGTACGGTCATCTCCATGATCCCGATGGTCGGCTGGCCGCCCTGTTTGGCGTCCAGCACCTCCCGCGCCAGCAGAATGGCCCCCGCGCAGGTGCCCCAGACTGCCAGATCACGGCCCGCCCGGGCGCGGATCGGTTCCAACAACTGGTAACGATACAAGAGCCGCCCGATCGTCGTACTCTCCCCTCCGGGAACGATCAGACGATCAATGGCGGCCAGATGTTGCGGCAAACGCACCTCCACGGGCGCGACGCCGATGCGCTTGAGCACTTCCAGGTGCTCGCGAACATCGCCCTGCAGGGCCAGTACGCCAACTGTCATAGAACTCTCAGGGAAGCGGAGCGCGCCTTACCGGCGCCCGGCGCCGCTGAGGCGCTCCCTTCCCGCTCTACCAACCCCGCCGGGCCATGCGCTGCTCGGCCGAAAGTTGTTCCAGGGAAATCCCCACCATCGCTTCGCCCAGCCCCTTGCTCACCTCGGCGATGATTTCGGGATCGTTGTAGTGGGTGGTTGCCTCGACAATCGCCCGCGCCCGCTTCATCGGATCGCCGCTCTTGAAGATCCCCGACCCGACGAAGACGCCATCAACCCCGAGTTGCATCATCAGCGCAGCATCGGCGGGCGTAGCGATGCCCCCGGCAGCGAAATTGACCACCGGCAACCGCCCCGTCTCGGCCACCTGTCTGACCAGTTCGTAAGGCGCCTGGATATTCTTGGCGTAGACGAACAACTCGTCTTCGCTCATACTCTGCAAGCGGCGCACCTCGCCATAGACGGCCCGGGCGTGGCGCACCGCCTCCACGACGTTGCCCGTGCCCGCCTCGCCCTTGGTGCGCAGCATCGCCGCCCCTTCGGCCACCCGGCGCAGGCCCTCGCCCAGGTCACGGCAGCCGCAGACGAAGGGGATCTTGAAGCGATGCTTGTTGATATGGTGCTCCTCGTCCGCCGGGGTCAGCACCTCGCTCTCGTCAATGTAGTCGATGCCCAACGCTTCAAGCACCTGGGCCTCGACGAAGTGGCCGATCCGCGCCTTGGCCATGACGGGGATGGTCACCGCCTCCTTGATCGCCACAATCAACTCGGGATCGCTCATCCGCGCCACACCGCCCTGAGCGCGAATGTCCGCCGGAACCCGCTCCAGCGCCATCACGGCGACCGCGCCCGCTTCCTCGGCAATGCGCGCCTGTTCTGGCGTGACCACATCCATGATCACGCCCCCTTTGAGCATCTGCGCCAGGCCTACCTTGGTCGTCCAGGTAGACTTCTCCATATGTAACCACCTCGCCACTGCGCGATCGTAGAGGGAAAGATCGCTGTAGACAACCGGACGCGCAAGCATGTACAGCACGCAAATATATTCTACCATAGCCCCTGGGGCCCGGCAATCCGCGCCTCCACGCCGGCAGGGCTCGTCAAATGGGGTAAGCTCCGCACTCCGCCGTGGGAGACGGATTTGCATCAGCCCTGTACCGTAGGCGCCCCCACGTCTTATGGTATACTGCAAACGATTATACAGACCTGGTTTCACTGCATGGACGGCAGTGTTGAACCCTGTCAACGCGCTCAACTTTAAGGAGGAGCGATGAGCGACTATGAGCAACCTACCGAGCTTGACTTCGCCGTCGGCTCGTTGATTACGGTGCGCCCCGATGAGGATCGCGCCGCATATGAAGAAGAGTATGAGTCGGTCTCCGCCGTGCAGGACCAGTTGCGCGACGAGGGCATTGACATTGACCTGCTCAACCAGCCTGGCACCCAGGTCTGGGAGGGCGGTCTCGAAACCATGGGCGCGCTCTACCAGTTGTCGCGCCTCGCCGCGCACCTCGAACGCGGCGATGATGTCGCCGAGGTGCTCGAAGATGGCCCGGTGATCTACGAAGAGCTCGATCGCGCCGTGACCGATGTCTGGGACGATCTGGCCCAGACACGTTTCAGTCACTTGATCAATCTGCAAGGTATTAACAGCTATTATCTCCCGGTCGATTTCGAGCGCCCTGTCTGGCTCAATTTCGAGAACGAAGATGGTGAAGAAGACAGCGCCTTCTTTGGCTCGTCCTACCGCTTGCAGGCGGAACTGGCGGAACTGGCGCCTATGCTCGCGAAGGCCGGCGTCAAGCCCAACACCGAAGCCTTTCGCTGTCTGGAACTGCTGCGCACCGCCGCCGAAACCAGCATTCAGCATGGTCTGCCGGTGATTGTCTGGTAAACGTTAGAAGCAATGCAGGATATCCTCTTTTTTATTGATGCTCCCGCCACCCGGCCCGACCGCGACGCGACGCCCCGCTCGCGGCGCTATTATGTGTGGACGGTGGGCTGCCAGATGAACGTCTCTGACTCTGAGCGCCTGGAGGCCGCGCTGCAGGCCGTTGGCTATAGCCCCGCCACGCGCCCGGAAGAGGCCAGCTTTATTGTGCTCAATTCGTGCAGCGTTCGCGAGAGTGCCGAGGAGCGCATTCTTGGCAAGCTGGGCGAACTGGTGCGCGTGAAACGTGAGTGGCCCGATACCCGCGTGGTGCTCTGGGGCTGTATGGTCGGCCCCAATAATCGCTCGATCTTCGAGCAGCGCCTGCCCATGGTTGACCACTTCGTCTCGCCTTCGGCGGTGGATGAGGTGGTCGCCCTGGCGCCCAACCCGATCTATACCCTCGACGAACCGGCCCTGCCCGTGGCTTCCTGGGCCCATCCGCCCGTCTCGGTGCACGTGCCCATCCAGTACGGCTGCAACATGACCTGCGCCTACTGCGTCATTCCCCTGCGCCGGGGCCGTGAACGCTCCCGCCCCCTCGAAGAGATCGTTGAGGAGTGCGCCCGCATCGTCGCCCGCGGCGCCCGAGAGATCACGCTGCTCGGCCAGATCGTTGACTCCTGGGGCCACGATCTCCCTGGCCGCCCCCAACTGGCCGATCTGCTCGAAGCCGTCCACGCCATCCCGGGCCTCCAGCGGCTCCGCTTTCTCACCTCGCACCCGGCCTGGATGACCGACCGCCTGATTGCCACCGTCGCCCGCCTGCCCCGCTGCATGCCCGACATCAACCTGCCGGTGCAGGCCGGCTCCGACCGGGTGCTGAAGCTGATGCGCCGCGGCTATACCGTGGCCCGCTACCGCGCCCTCATCGGCAACATCCGCGCGGCGATCCCCCACGTCTCTCTGACCACCGATATTATCGTCGGCCATCCCGGCGAAACCCGCGCCGACTTTGAGGCGACCCTGGCCCTCTGCGATGAGATCCGCTTCGATAAGGTGCATATCGCCGCCTTCTCGGCCCGCCCCGGCACCCTCGCCGCCGAACAGGAGCAGGACCCGGCGCTGGCCGTGCCCGAGGAGGAAAAAGAGAGCCGCCGCCGCGAACTTGAGCGCCTCCAGGAACGCATCGCCACCGAACGTAATGCCCATTTCCTCGGCCAGACGGTTGAGGTGCTCGTGGAGGGCGAGAGTAAAGGCAAGTGGCGCGGCCGTAGCCCGAACAATAAACTGGTGTTCTTCAGCCATCCAGAGGACCTGACCGGCCGCCTCGTGCCCGTCCGCGTGACCCGCACCGGCCCCTGGGCCCTCCAGGGCGAGGCCGCTGGCCTGCAGTGATGGCGCCGGCGATGGTCCTGGCGATCCGTTCGGCGTCAGCATAATACCCGGCCGCGTCCAGATGCGCCGCACCCGATCCGCAATCTAGAATCTGCAATCCGCACAGGAGCATTGACCTTGGCAAAGCAAGACGAAAAGCAACGTATTCGCCGCAAGTTGCAGGAGAAGGCCATTGAACTCGCGGCAATGAACCGTTGGGAGGAGGCGGTCGAGATCAATCGCCAGATCCTGAGCCTGGGCGAAGATCCCGACACCTACAACCGCCTCGGTAAGGCCCTCATGGAGCTCGGCCGCTACGCTGAGGCCCACGATGCCTACCAGCATACCCTGCGCCTCAATCCGACCAATGGCATCGCGCGCAAGAACCTCGCCCGCCTCGATGCGCTTATCGCCCGCGGGATCGAGACCGGCCTGGCCAACCGGCAACCGCGCCAGCAGGTCGATATGCGCATGTTTATTACCGAGACCGGGCGCACCGCGATTACGACCCTGATCGATGTGCCGCGCAGCCCCGCAGTTGAGGCCCTGGTGACCGGCGAGAAGATGGACTTCCGCGTCGAAGGGAAGAGCGTCTATGTCGTTGATGCCGATGGCAACGTCATCGGCCGCCTGGAGCCGAAACTCGGCCAGCGCCTGGCCGAACTGATCAACGGCGGTAATCGCTACCTCGCTGCCATTGCGCAGAGCGATCCGCGCACCGTGCGCCTGCTCATCCGTGAGACCTACCAGGATCCCGGCCAGCGCAACCGGATCTCCTTCCCCGGCAAGCTCGGCGAGGGCGCAGCCTATGTCTCCAGCCTGCGCTACGAAGAGTATGAAGATCTGCTCGAAGAGGAAGAGACCGCCGAAGAAGCCGAAGCCCTTGAAGAGGAGTTCGTGGGCGGCGAGGAGGAAGAAGAACTCGGCCTCGAAGAGATTGATCAGGACATGGGCGACGAAGACGAGAACATGGAGGAGTGATGCTCTGAGGTTACCACGACGCTTCTCTAGTGCTGAATAGCCCCGGCGTACTATTGAAGCCCGCGATACGGCGGGCTATACTGAACAGGAGTGCGCCGTAGTGTGCCTGAACTGCTCAAGGAGGTTCGATGTCGTTCCGGCTGCACGAGGTCTCCACCACTGCATCATCCGCATCCGTCCTTCCCCGAACCGATCCGCAGATGCCTGCCATTCCCCCGCAGCCCTCCTCGATTGCCGAGACGGGGCTGACCATGGGCTTTCTCACCGATCTGGTGTTGAAGGTCATCTATTTCACCGGCGCGATTACCGGCCAGCGCCTTGAAGAAACGGTCAAGCTCCCCTTCCTCGGCGTGATTGATAAGGTGCTCGAGTTTCTCAAACTCGAAGAGTACGTTGATATCATCGGCGCCGAGGGCGGCTTCAGCGAGCGTTCCTTCCAGTACATCATCACCACCAAGGGGCGCGTCAAGGTCCACGAGGTGCTCGACCGCAACCAGTACGCCGGTCCGGCCCCCGTGCCCCTGAGCCAGTACGTGGAGATGGTGCATCGCCAGCAGATCGGCGATATGATCATCGATCAGGCGACCATCCGCAAAGCCTTTGAGCACCTGGTCGTCAGTGAGCGCATGCTGGACAGGCTCGGCCCCGCCGCAAACTCGGCCCGCTCGCTCTTCCTCTACGGCCCCCCCGGCAATGGGAAAACGACCTATGCCGAGGGCATCGCCAACATGCTCGGCGGTCACGTGCTTATTCCCTACAGCGTAGAGATCGACGGCCAGATTATCAAGGTGTTCGACCCCCTGAACCACCAGGTCGTCCAGCAAAATGAGGTCGGGCACGCCGAACCCGCCGCGCCCTTCGGTTCGCCACTGGCCCAGGCCACGCCCACCTACTTTCCCGATGCCCGCTGGCTCGTCTGCAAGCGCCCGCGCGTGATGGTCGGCGGTGAGTTGATCCTCGAACAGCTCGAATTGATCTTTGACCCGGTGAGCAAGGTCTATGAGGCGCCGTTCCAGATGAAGGCCAACGGCGGCCTGTTCTTGATCGACGACTTCGGGCGCCAGAAGTGCCGGCCCCAGGATTTGCTCAATCGCTGGATCGTGCCCCTTGAGAAAAAGGTGGATTTCCTGGCTCTGCAAACTGGCAAAAAGCTGCAGATCCCCTTCGATGTGCTGATCGTCTTTTCGACCAATCTCAATCCCAGGGATCTGGTGGACGACGCCTTCCTCCGGCGTATTCGCCATAAGATCGAGGTAGGCAATCCCTCGCCGGCCGAGTTTCGCGCTATCTTTCAACTGGTGTGCAAGGCCAAACAGATCCCGTACAGCGATGAGGGCCTGCGCCATCTGCTGCAAGAACATTATATGAAGGTTGGCCGTGAGTTGCGCGCCTGCCATCCGCGCGATATCTGCGATCAGATCCTCGACGAGGCCAAGTACCGCAACATCCCTCCCTCGATGAGCCGGGAGTTGATCGATCGCGCCTGCGAAGCCTATTTCGTCAAACTCGGATAACCCGGACACCGATTCGTAATGCGTTGCGCGTATCCTGGAGACAGGATGCATGACGCCCCGGCCCGTCCGGGATCATCGGAGGAGTTGTATGTCGTTGCTCAAACGTCTTGGTAGCACCCCGCCAGTGTCCGAACCTGCTGCTCCGGCGGTGACGGCCGTTACGCCCCTGCCCCCCGCCCAGGCCACCCCCTCCTCCCCGCCTGGCGACCTGCGCTCTAACCCGGAGAGCCAGCCGCTCAATGGCGCCGGTGTAGAAAACGCTACCGAAACGGTGGATGAGCAGCGCCTGATCGAGTTGTCCCTCTGGATCGTGGACCGCATTCAGGCTTCCCTGGGGAGCCAGACCGAACTTAAACGCACCCCGGAAACCGAGCGCATGCTCCAGGAACGCTTCGCCCGCGTCTACCAGCAGGCCGGGGTGAGCCTGAGTCCAGAACAGATCAAGCGCCTGTTTACGATGGTCTGCGATGAACTGATGGGCTTCGGGCCGATCCAGCCGCTGCTCAACGACGATACGATCTCCGAAGTGATGGTCAACGGACCGTACCGGGTGTACATCGAGCAGAAGGGCAAGCTGAAGCTTTCGCCGGTGCGCTTCGCCAATGACGAGCACGTGCTCAAGGTCATCGACCGCATCATTCGCCCCCTGGGCCGGCGCATCGACCGCAAATGGCCCATGGTTGACGCGCGCCTGCCCGATGGTTCGCGCGTGAATGCCGTTATTCCACCCTGTGCCATTGATGGCTCGACCATCACCATCCGCAAGTTCTCGAAGAATAAACTCAAAGTTGATGACCTGATTCGCTTCGGCTCGCTGACGCCCGAGATGGCCGAGTTCTTGCGCGCCTGCGTCATTTCGCGCCTCAATATCGTGGTCTCGGGCGGCACCGGCTCCGGCAAAACCACCCTGCTCAACGTGCTCTCGAACTTCATCCCCGACGATGAGCGCATCGTTACCATCGAGGATAGCGCCGAGTTGCAACTGGCCCAGGAGCACGTGGTGCGCCTGGAGTCGCGCCCGCCCGAAGTGGACGGCACCGGTCGCGTGACCATTCGCGACCTGGTGATCAACTCGCTGCGCATGCGCCCCGAGCGGATCGTCATCGGCGAGTGCCGCGGCGGCGAAACCCTCGATATGCTCCAGGCCATGAATACCGGCCACGATGGCTCGCTTACCACCCTCCACGCCAATACGCCCCGCGACGCCCTGGCGCGTATGGAGACCATGGCCCTCATGGCCGGCATGGAGATGCCCCTCAAGGTCATCCGCGAACAGATCGCCTCGGCCATCGACCTGATCGTCCAGCAAACCCGCCTCGAAGATGGCCAGCGCAAGGTCGCCTATATCACCGAGGTCCAGGGGATGGAGGGTGACACGGTTGTGCTTCAGGACATTTTCAAGCTCGAGATCCTTGGTAAAACCCCTGAGGGCAAGATCCAGGCCGAACTGCGCCCCACCGGCGTGCGCCCGCGCTTCACCCCGCGTCTGGAGGCCCACGGCTTCAAGCTCCCGCCCAGCATCTTCGGCGCGCAGATCCCCGGCAAGAAGGCCTGGTGAGCGCCTGAGCGAGCCGGTAACCGGCACCGGAGGCGCGGAGATCGAACAACCGATCTCCGCGCCCGTTGTGTGTGTCGAGTGTACAGACCTATGCAGCCTCCCCCCAATCGCGTCATCGTGGTAGGCGCCGGCCTCGGCGGGCTGGCCGCCGCCATCCGCCTGGCCGCCGCCGGTCGCCAGGTTATCGTGCTGGAGAAAAACGAACGTGTGGGCGGGAAACTCAACCTTCTGCGCGAGGCCGGCTATACCTTCGACACCGGCCCATCCCTGCTCACGATGCCCTGGGTGATCGAGGAGTTGTTTGCCGCCGCTGGCCGCCGCGCGGCCGATTACCTCACCCTTGAGCAGATCGAACCGACCTGCCGCTACCACTGGCCCGATGGCGCGACCTTTAACGCCTGGCAGCGCCTGCCCCAACTGATCCAGGAGATCGAACGCCTCAGCCCGCCCGACGTGCCGGCGTTCTTCCGCTTCCTGGCCCACACCGCGCGCATCTACGACGCCGTCGCCGATACCTTTCTGCTCAAACCCTTCGATGGCCTGCACGAACTGCTGACGCCGCGACTCCTCCGCGACGGCCCGAACATCGATGCGCTGCGTAGCGTTGACGCCGCCGTACGCTCCTTCTTTCGCAGCCCCTACCTGCGGCAAGTCTTTAACCGCTACGCCACCTACAACGGCTCATCGCCCTACATCTCGCCGGCGACCTTTAACGTGATCGCCTACATCGAGTTCGCCGAGGGCGGCTGGTACGTGCGCGGCGGGATGTATGCCCTGGCCCTGGCCCTGCTGCGCCTGGCCACCGAACTCGGGGTGGAGGTGCGCACCGGCGCCCCGGTTGTCGCGGTTGCGACCAGCGGTCGGCGTGTGTGTGGCGTGCGCCTGGCCGATGGCGAGGAACTGGCCGCCGGTCAGGTGCTGATCAACGCCGACCCGAGCTACGCCTACCGCACGCTCGTTCCCGGCCAGGAGGCCATGGCCGCGCGCCTGGCCCGCCAGGAGATCTCCTGCAGCGGCTTCGTGCTCTTCCTCGGCGTGAACCGGCAATACCCCCAACTGGCGCACCACAATATCTTCTTCAGCCACGACTACCCGCGCGAGTTCGCGGCCATCTTTCAAAAGGGCGTTCCCGCCGCCGACCCGACGGTCTACGTCGCCGCCACGGCCCTTACCGACCCCGAACACGCCCCGCCCGGTCATCTCAACCTGTTTGTGCTGGTGAACGCGCCTGCCCTCAATCCCCGTGTGTGCTGGAAACGCGAGGCCGGCCCCTACCGGGACGGCATCGTCGCCAAACTGGAGCGGATGGGTCTCACCGACCTCACCCGCCATATCGTCTACGAACGGATCTGGACGCCGGCCGACATCGCCGAACGGTACAACGCCCCCGGCGGCGCAATCTACGGCTGGGCCTCGCATTCACCCTTCAGCGCCTTCTTTCGCCCGCCGCTGCGCGCCCGCGATCCCCAGGGGCTCTACTTCGTCGGCGGCGGCACCCACCCCGGCGGCGGCATTCCGCTGGTGCTCCTCTCCGGGCGCGCCGTGGCCGAGCGCGTCGTTACCGACGGCAGGCGCACGGGCGCCACGGCTGGATAGCGCCCGCTCCGCACCAAAACTCTTTACACTCTGCCGCTCCATTCTTCGTATCAAAAGGCGCAACCTCCCGCCCCTCAAGCCCACAACATGCCGAGAGGGGCCTTTATTATCGTTAAGATACGATTAACCTCTTGATTCTTGGGCCTCAAAATGCTATGATAGCGGCGAAGCCTCAAGGGAACAGCAACATACCAGGGTACCTGAACAGTCGAAAATGCGCCGTCGCAAGACAAGCGCCATCCTCTTACTGTAAAGAAAAAGAGTACACTTGGAGAGGATGGGCGTACGTTAGGGGAAATGGAACGCTACCGTGTAACGTTCCAGGGAGACTAACAGACAAGCGCCGGATCGCTGACTGAGCGATCGGATGCTCTGCGAGTTACGGGATGGCCTCTCCGCGCAAAGCTCAACGCGTGTGGACAGGAGGAGCTTGTTACCCACGCAAAGAAGGAGCCATACCCAAAGGCAAAAGCTGGCCCGGCAAAGCGCCACACATGCGTGCGCCGAAGGCAGAGCAGCCCAGGGTCTGCGTAGAGATAAGTAGACTGTACCGGTCGCTCAACGGCGTTGCCTGACCCTTGAGGCCCTAATCTGGGGAACGGTACGTGTCGGTAACCTCATCGGGAACTGTACGCACGTCGGTAACCTGGCGGAAACTGTACGCACGTCGGTAACCTGTCGGGAACACACACGTTACTGGATCATGGTTCATGCAGGGCCGGAAGGAGTACCTTCCGGCCGTTGCGTTTCAGGTTGCAACCGGTTCCCAGGGGGGTGAACTTGCGTTCGCCCCGGTGTTACACAGCGTCGTGTAGCGCCGGGGCGCTTTCTTGTCGATGGGGAACCGGGAGTTCTCCACGGCCCCGCCCGCCTATGGCGTTGCTTGAAGCGATGGACCTGTAACAACGGCGGCGCAAGCGCAGCGAGCCACATGGCTCAGTGTAACAACGGCGGCGCAAGCGCAGCGAGCCACATGGCTCAGTGTTCCCAGCGGATCAAGCCTCCCGGTCAGTACTCTGGTCCACACGCACGTCACGCACCTCGGCCGCATTGCCGACGCTCAGCGATTGCGCATGCGGCGCAATGCGCCGGATCAGGCCGGTGAGGACCTTGCCAGGGCCGATTTCCAAGAAGGTTGTTACCCCGTCGCGCGCCATGCGCTGCACCGAGGCGATCCAGCGCACCGGCGCCACCACCTGTGCAACCAGCTCGCGCCGCACGTCGCCGGAGGCCACCAGCGGCTCGGCGGTCACATTGGCGATCAGCGGGGTACGCAGGGGCCGGATGCTCACGCCCTCAAGCGCCCGGGCCATCCCCTCGGCGGCGTGCTTCATCAGCGGCGAATGAAACGCCGCGCTCACCTTGAGCGGTACGATGCGCCTGGCGCCCCGCGCTTTGGCCAGCCGCCCCGCGTGCTCAACCGCGCGCGTGCTTCCGCTGATCACCAGTTGATCCGGGGCGTTGTAGTTCGCCACCACCACCGTGCTGTCGCTCTCTGACTCCGCTGCTAATGCCTCGCTCGTCTCGCGGCAGATCTGCTCCAGCGTTTCGGCGTCGAGGCCCAGGACCGCCGCCATACCGCCGGCCCGCGCCTCGGCCATCAGTTCTCCGCGTCGCCGCACCAGCCGCAGGGCCTCGGCAAAGCTCACCGCGCCCCCGGCCACCAGCGCCGCGTACTCGCCAAGACTGTGCCCGGCTACCGCCTGCGGTGAGGGCAGCGGCCCGCCGGCGACGCTTTCCATGGCCCGCAACAGCGCCGTGCTCACGGTCAGCAGCGCCGGCTGGACATTCTCGGTCGCCGTCAGTTCTGGCTCAGGTCCTTCAAAGCACAGCCGGGTGAGCGGCAGGTTCAGCGTCGCGTCAGCCTCCTCAAACACCTCGCGCGCCGCCGGATACTGCGCGTACAGATCGCGGCCCATCCCCACCACTTGCGATCCCTGGCCCGGAAACACCCACGCAATGGTCATATGTCGGTCCCCCCCAGCGCACCACCGCCGAACCCCACGTCAGCCCGCCGCCGAAGGCGGTCAGCAGCACATAGTCGCCGGCCCGCACCCGCCGCTGCTCCACGGCTTCGCAGAGCGCAATCGGCACCGAGGCCGCCGACGTGTTACCGTAGCGGTCGAGGTTGACGAAGAAGCGGTCCACCGGCAGTTCCAGGCGCCGGGCGACCGCTTCGATGATCCGCATGTTGGCCTGGTGCGGAACCACCAGCGCCACCTCCTCAAAGCGTAGCCCCGCCTCAGCGAGGGCCCGCTCCGCCGACTCGGCCATGCCACGCACGGCGTGCCGAAACATCTCGCGCCCGTTCATGTGCACGTACTGCTGCCCCGTCTGGAGCAGTTCGGGCGTGAGCGGCAGGCGCGCGCCGCCGGCCTCCACGGCCATCAACGCTTCACCCTCGCCCCAGGCCCCCACGTTGGCGGCGATCAACCCCAGCCGTTCAGGGGTAGCCTGGAGCACCACCGCGCCGGCGCCATCACCGAACAGCACGCACGTACTGCGATCCTGCCAGTTGATCAGATGGGTAAAGACATCAGCGGCCACCAGCAGCAGGCAGGTGCTCATGCCGCTCTTCACCAGCGCCGTTGCCACGTGTAGCCCGTACACAAAGCCGCTGCACGCCGCGGCCAGATCGAATGCCCCGGCCCGCGGGATGCCCAGATTGGCCTGCACCGTGCAGGCGGTGGCGGGAAAGGGCCGGTCCGGCGTGCAGGTGGCGACGATCACCGTATCCACCGCCTCGGGGGGCAAACCGGCCCGTTCGAGCGCCGCGCGACCGGCGCGGGTCGCCAGGACCGACGTATACTCATTCGGCCCCGCCACATAGCGTTGGCTGATGCCGGTCCGGCTGCGGATCCATTCATCGGACGTGTCGAGCCGACGGGCCAGTTCCTCGTTGGTCACCACCCGCTCCGGCAACGCCATTCCCCAACCGGTTATCGCGGCGTAGCGTGAGCCGATCACCATTGCCTCTCAGTACAGCAAAAGGAGCGGCGGCAGATACCATGGTCAGCCGACCGCTCCTCGCCTTTCACCGGTGCAGTTGCAGGCGACCCGTTCGGGCGTCAACGCGCAATCGCCCTCGCACCCGCCGGCCCTCACTCAGCCTGGGTGACCTTGATCACCTGGCGGCCCCGATAGGCGCCACACTGCTTACACGGATAATGATTGCGCACCAGCGCCCCGCAGCGTTGGCACGTCACCAGCACGGGGGCGGTGAGCGCCAGATGCTGCCGGCGGTTGCCGCGGCGATGACGCGAGACTTTGCGCTTCGGTACTGCACCCATAACTCTTCAACTCCTGCCGTTTCGGCGCTTATGGCGTTCGGCCCAGGCTTTCAGCGCATCGAGAGGGTTCTCCTCCGGCCCGGGCGCCTGTTCTGCTTCTTCGTTCTCGATCCCTTCCGACTGCACCGTGTAACTGACCGGTCGATCGCGGTAGGCCGGGCTCACCGGATTCAGCGGCAACTCCAGAAGCGTATACTCCCGAATTGCCTCACCGATGTCGGCCATATGCGTGTCGTCGAGGAGAAAGGGGTCCTCTTCGGTAGGCTTCGGCAGGGCGCTGCCAGTGTACACATCGATCACCGAGTGGAACTGGTCGCTAAAGTCCAGCGTCACGGGGTAATCGAACTCTTCCAGCGAGCGCACGCATGTCAGCCGCACGGTACCCTGCGCCTTGACATTGGCCCACACTCCGCTGGCGGTGCGGGTGAAGCGCACGGTTCCACTGATGTCGCGCAGTTTCAGCGTTTCGTCGAGGGGCAGTTCGGCTTCCGTGAACGTCAGTTCGCGGCGAGCGCCGATCTCTTCCCGCAGCAACTGCGCGACGTTAAACTTTAGATCCGTCATGGACGTGTCTGTAAGAGACGATCTCAAAGCCCCGTGCGACCACAGGAATACGAAGGTTTGCTCCTGGGAGGGGTGTGCCCTCCCAAACCCTCTCCTCTTCGGCAGGAGCGTTTCGAGACAGTCTCGTTGTGTTGCAGTTCTGTACTGCAAACACCACATTATAGGCGACAGGGATGCGTACTGTCAAGGTTGTGATCAAGGGCCAGGGCTTGAGCAACGTCCGTCTCCCACGGCGGGGTCCGAGGCGGCGTAGCCGGCCCGGGAGGTTTTTTGGCGGTTCTGGCGACGCAGCCGCCAAAACCACCGCAACAGGCGGGGTTGGGGGGCTTGCCCCAAAGACCTTGCTCCGTCCCGGATCAAGCGCGCCAGGCGCCCGGGAGTGGCCGTGCTACGCTGGCCCTTCCCCCCTTCCCGACGGACCGCGGGCGCCGAGTTCGTGCAGCCCATTGCGCACACTGGTGACCAGTTTGGCCAGGCGGGCATCGAGTTCCTCCAGCACCTGGCGGGCGTAGTCATCAGCGCCAGCGCGCACCATGGCGGCTTCCTGTTCCGCCTGTTGCAACAGCCGGGTCCGTTCCGCCTCGACCGCCTCCAGCAGTCCGCGTTCCTCGAGCACCTGCTGCACCCGTGCCTGCGCCTCGGCGATCAGCCGCTCCTGCTCCTGCACGATGCGCCGCGCCCGCTTGTGCTCTTCGGGGATGGCGACGCGCATCCGATCGATAATGTCGAGGATGCGCTCTTCATCTACCAGCAGCCGGCCGCTGAACGGCACGCGCCGTCCTTCTGCGAGCACGTCTTCCAGTTCATCGATCAAATCGTCAAGCTCGATGGCGCTCACCCCCTTTGCGCGAACTTTTGCCGCAGCGCCACCACAATATGCGGCGGCACGAACTCCACTGGATCGCGCCCCATCCCGGCGATCTCGCGCACCGCGCTGGAACTGATATGGGCGTAACGCCGACTGGCCATCAGCACCACCACCTCGATCTCGGGATCGAGGGTCTGGTTCAACTGGGCCATATTGTATTCAACCTCAAAGTCGCTCACGGTGCGTAAGCCGCGGATGAGGGCCACCGCGCCCATGGCGCGCGCAAAATCCACGGTGAGCGCATTGTAACTCACGGCTTCGACGCGTGGCACCTCAGCGATGGCCGTGCGCAGCAGGGCCAGCCGCTCCTCGGTGCTAAACAGCAGGTTCTTCTGCGGCCGGTCGAACACCCCCATCACCACCCGGTCGAACAGGCGCGTCGCACGGGCCGCAACGTCCAGATGGGCATAGGTGACCGGGTCGAAACTTCCGGGATAGACGGCGATGCGCGTGGTCATCAGCGACAGACCCTCACGTGCTCTTCAGGCATCGGGCTCATCACCTGCCGTGTCCGCACCGAGACGATAGATCGAAAAGCATGAGTCGCCAAGGCGGCGATACTTGATCCGCACGGCCCCCGGATAGGCGTCGGCCAGGCTCACCCGCGGCGAATGGCCAACGATCAACAGACTTCCCGCGTGGCCGAGGCCGTTCTCCAGAATGGTCATGATCGTCTGTTCGATCTTTGGATCGGCGTAGGGCGGGTCCATCATAATATAATCGTAATTGCCCGCCCCGCGCTGCTGGTGCAGGAAGCGATCCACCAGCATCTGATGCACCCGGCCATACGCCGCGAGCCTGGTGTGGGCCAGATTATCGCGGATGATGGCGCAGACGTGCGGCTGCTGCTCGACGAAGTCGGCATACTCGGCCCCGCGTGAGAGAAACTCGATGCCCAGCGCGCCCGTTCCGGCGTACAGGTCGAGCACCCGTCCGCGGATCGGCCCGTAGCCCTCCAGCACCGAGAAGAGCGACTCCTTCACCCGGTCGAGCATCGGGCGCGTGCCGAGGCCCTTCGGGGCCTTGAGTTTATGCCCTTTGGCTCTCCCGGTGATCACGCGCATGGCAGACCCTGGCTGCTTATTGCCGGCCCATTGTAGCACGGCCCCTTTTGCGCTTCAACCGGGTTTTCCCGCGGCCCTACCCACGAGGTTGCGCTACGGCAGGCATCGGAGGTGACGGGAAAGGCAACTCTACAGACCGGTTGTGTGGAACTGTAGAGGTGGGGAGGTGGGGAGGTGGAGAGGTGTAGGACCGTAGCACAACGGTTGCACCTCGGCCTGCACGCTGATCCACGCCTCCGCGCCTCCGCGCCTCTACACCTCCACAGACTGGTGATGGGGAACCGTGGAGCAACGGTCAGGCCGAGACACCCCACGAAACCACGCCTTACCGCTTGGTGTACTGCGGCGCCTTGCGCGCGCGCTTGAGCCCGGCCTTCTTGCGCTCCTTCACCCGTGGATCGCGGGTGAGCAGCCCCGCCTTCTTCAGCGTCGGGCGCAGATCGGGATCAAGGTCGAGCAAGGCCCGCGCCACACCATGGCGCACCGCCCCGGCCTGGCCGTGTACCCCGCCGCCGCGTACCTTGACCAGCACATTGAAGTTGGTCGTATTGCCGGTCAACTCCAACGGCATCCAGATCTCGCGCTGCAACAGGTCACGCGGGCCAAAATACTCCTCGGGCTTCTTGTTGTTCACCACGAACTCCCCGCTGCCGGGGAAGAGGCGCACCCGCGCCACCGCGGTTTTGCGGCGCCCGGTGCCCTGGTAGTAGCGTTTTGCTTCCATGGTCGCCTATCTCCTACGATCCTTATACAAGGTTCAAACCTACGTCATCGTTGGAGCGGGCGGGAAGGCCCGGCCTCCTCGCCCCCCCATTTCGCCCGCGGCGGGGGCGCGCCCTGCTCAAACGGGTACGCAACCGGCTGCGCAGCTCAATCAGGTCCTGGAGCCTGTCAAAAACCCCTGCGGTGGGGCGAGAAAACCAGGTTTTCCCACGGCCCCGCCCCGAGGGAGGATCTGGGAGGGCCTTGCCCTCTCAGGAACCCTCGTTCCTCGCTCAGTTGGAGGAGAGTGAGGAAACCAGGTTTCCCTGCTCCCCCTGCTCGATGGGAGCGCACGGACCGGCCGGACCCTCCCATATGGGGCCCATGTTCACCTTAACGCGGCGACCAGACTTTTGGCTGCTGCGCAGCGTGGGGATGACGCGGCCCGGCGTAGATGCGCAGCTTGGTCAAGAGATGGCGGCCCATCCGGTTCTTGGGCAACATACCTTTTACCGCATTGCGCAGAATGCGGTCGGGATGTTTGGCCAGCATCATTCTATAGGGCGTGGCCTTCAGCCCCCCCGGATAGCCGGTGTGCCGGTAGTAGATCTTCTGATCGGCCTTCTTCCCCGTGATCTTGATCTTCTCGCAGTTAACCACGATCACAAAGTCACCGCCGTCGATCGAGGGGGTGTACGTCGGCTTATGCTTCCCGCGAAGCAGAGTGGCGATCTGGGTCGCCAGGCGCCCCAGGACCTGATCGGTGGCATCAACCACGTACCAGTCACGCTGGACTTCAGCAGGTCTTTGGTGATAGGTTTTCACTGTGATTTATCCTTGTCTTTTCGTTGCACCACGGGTATGACACAGGTTGCTGCCGCGAGGGCCGCGCCCTCCCGGACCCTCCCCTGCGGTGGCCCCGCGCGCGTCCCGCCAACTTAACCGTCCTCCCAGCGCAGCAGGGTTGGCGGATAGCTCACCGACGTCAGGGTCAGCCCGTGTGGCGCCGCGGTTGGCCCGGCTGCTTTCCGCTCACGCCCCTCCAGCACCTGCTGGAACTCCGTCACGCGCATCCGCCCCCGCCCGACCTGCAACACGGTGCCGACGATGACGCGCACCATGTGCTGCAAAAAAGCGTTCGCCGCCAGATCCACGGCGATCAGCACGCGCCCAAAGATTTCCACCTCCCCCAATCGTGCCTGATACACGGTGCGCACCGTGCTCTTCTGTTCTGCTGACGGGGCGGTGAATGCGGCGAAGTCGTGGGTCCCTTCCAGCAGCGTAAGCGCCTCGGCCATTGCCGCCACATTCAGAGGTTGTTCCACGTGGAGGGCGAGGTGGCGCAGCGTCGGCAGTGGCGCCGGGTTGTTGTCGATCAGGTAACGATAGTCGCGCCGTACCGCGCTACGGCGGGCGTGAAACTCAGCGCTCACCTCGCGCGCCGCCAGCACGCGCACATCATCGGGCAAGAGGGCGTTCATACCGCGCGTGATCGTCGCGAGCGCGTGGCGCGTTTCGCTGCGCACATTGGCCACCTGACCATGCGCGTGCACACCTGCGTCGGTGCGCCCTGCCAGGGTGAAGCGCCGGCGTTCCTGGGTCAGTTCCTCCCAGGCCCCCTCAAGCGCGCCTTGCACCGAACGGCCCTGGTTCTGGAACTGCGAGCCGACGAAATCGGCGCCGTCGTAGGCCAGCAGCAGTGCAATGTTCCGCACTAGACCAGTTCAATAATTGCCATCTCCGCGCCATCGCCCCGGCGCGGGCCAAGCTTCGTGATGCGAGTATAGCCGCCATTGCGGCCGCCGTAATCCTGCGGCGCGAACGTGAAGAGTTTACGCATCGCATCTTTGCTGGCCAGTTTCGAGAGGGCCATGCGCCGGGAATGCGGCGTGTCCTCGCGGGCGATCGTAATCAGTCGCTCCATCTCCGGCTGCACCGCCCTGGCTTTGGCCATGGTGGTGGTGATCTTGCGATGCTCAATCAGCGCAATCATCAAGTTGCGGTACAGCGCCTTACGGTGCTCATAAGAGCGCCCCAGCAACTTACCGGCATGTCGGTGTCGCATTCTATCCTCACT
The DNA here is from genome assembly GCA_034431835.1 of Chloroflexaceae bacterium. Lineage (GTDB taxonomy): Bacteria > Chloroflexota > Chloroflexia > Chloroflexales > Chloroflexaceae > JACAEO01. The sequence continues at coordinate 34,208 of DAOUDA010000170.1, forward strand.
CTAGGTGTCCGTGTCGGCGAAGCCACTCACTGGCGTGAACAAGGCCGGTCAGGATAAGTGGGGAAACCGGGTTTCCCCGCGCCCCTGCCCGCCGGCCCGGTGCAAAACTCCCGCTTCCCCGCGCCCCTGCCCACGGCGAGCGCCCGCCTGGGGCGACCGGGATCCCCCACGCGCGTGAGAGGAGCCCTCACTCACTGGCGACAATTATCGGTCGCGGGATAAAGCCGCGCTCATTCAGCTTATCGCGGATCTCCTCCATCGATTTCTGCCCCAGATTGCGCACGGAGAGCAGGGCCTTCTCGTCCATCTGCAGCACCTGCCCGACGCGGGTAATATCGGCGCGTTTCAGGCAGTTATACGTGCGCGTCGAGAGATCGAGTTCTTCGATTGGCGTATCGTACACATCGGCCGGGATGGTCAATCCATTCGGCGCGGGCGGCGCCTCGGGTTCAACCGCCAGGCGGTTGAAGTCGGCGATTGTCTGGCTGTACTGCACCAGCACCTGAGCCGCCTGGCCCAGGGCATCCCCCGGTTTCAAGGTCCCATCGGTCCAGACCTCGATCAGCAAGCGATCGTAGTCCGTCGCCTGACCGATGCGGGTATTCTCGACCAGGTAGTTCACCCGGGGCACGGGGGTAAACATCGCATCCACCGGAATCTCACCCAGCGGCAACATCGGGCGCTCGTCGGCCGCGAGGTACCCGCGTCCGCGTTCGATGATCAATTCAAGTTCAAGCCGCGCATCGTCGGTGTCGAGAGTGCAGAGGTAGTGATGTGGATTAACCACCTCACATTCCGGGGGCAGGTCGATATCCGCGGCGGTCACCGGTCCGGCGCCGCGTTTACTGAGCAGCGCAGTAACCGGCTCGGTCGCGGTGGAACGAACCCGCACCCCCTTGATGTTCAGCACCAACTCGGTAATATCTTCACGCATGCCTTCGATGGTGGCAAAATCGTGAAACACCCCATCAATTCTGATCCTGGTGATCGCCGACCCCGGAATGGCCGAAAGCAGTACGCGTCGCAGCGCATTGCCCAGCGTATGCCCGTATCCAGGGTCGAGCGGCTCGATCTTGAAGCGCCCATAATTATCTGCGGACTCCACCACCTCAATTTTGGGCATGGCGATGTCCAGCATGGCACGCCTCCTTAGCTGTATCCAACACAGCAGCCAGCCGGGAAGGGAGACATAGCCGCGTGAGGGCGCCCTACTGCCCCCTTCCCATGCTGGCCCACATCTGAGATCTTACGCCATGGCTTCGATGCGCGGCAGGTTGCGCCCCCGTTCGGGGCAGGCGCGAAAGGCGCAGCCCTTCGCGCTCCGTGTGTTGCACCCGCGGGGGCGGACCACGCCTGGCTGCGCCGGGACGCGCGCCCGCCATAGGCGCAACAAAGGGCGCTTGCGGGAAGGCGCCGCCTCCCCGCGCCTCTGCCAACAGGAACGTAGGTGTGAACCATGTCTAGCGACTGTAGAACTCAACGATCAACTGCTCATTAATGCCGGCCTCGGCGTCTTCGCGGCGGGGCAGCGCCACCACGGTCCCGGAGAGATTTGCCGCATCGAGGCGCAGCCAGTCGGGGGCGCGATGTTTGTTCAGCGCGCCGCTATCCACCAGATTTTTGAAATAGGTGCGGCGGCGGCTCTCCGGTCGCACGGCGATAACCTGACCAACCTTGACCGTAAACGAGGGGATATTCGTCTTCCGGCCATCAACCACAATATGGCCGTGGTTCACCAATTGCCGGGCCTGGGCCCGGGTAGTGGCAAAGCCCAGCCGGTAGACCACATTGTCGAGGCGCCGCTCCAGCAAACTCAGCAAGTACTCCCCGGTCACTCCGCTGCGGCGCGCGGCTTGCTCGAAGGTCCGGCGAAATTGCCGTTCGAGCACGCCGTACATGTATTTGGCCTTCTGCTTTTCCTGCAACTGCAGGCCATAATCGGAGACCTGGCGCCGCTTTGCCGACGGACCGTGCTGTCCGGGCGGGAACGGTCGCCTGGTCAGGATGCGTTGTCCCTTTTCGGTAATGCCAATGCCGAGGCGCCGGCTCACTTTGCCGACGGGGCCCGTATAACGCGCCATATGTTCTCTATGCCTCCCGTAGCGCGGGGCGCTCCGGCATGCTGGCCGGAGACCCGCCTGATCACCAAACGCGATATGATGGGCGCTCTACCACCGTAGGGGGCGCCAGGGCGCTGGCGCAGGGCCATGTCGGGCGGGCCTAACCCGCCAGGACGACACGCCCGGGATTGCGCCCGCACCCCGCGGTACCATCTACGGTCATCGTATCGCACCAGCGTCGCCGGGCGCCGCACCCGCACGGTTACGAGCCCGTTCAGACACGTCCTTCGATGGTCACACTGACCGCCGGTTGGAGGAAAGTGGAGAAACCAGGTTTCTCCACACCCCCGTCTGAGCGAATACCCTCTTTACACACGCCGGCGCTTGGGTGGGCGGCACCCATTGTGGGGAATGGGCGTCACATCGGTAATCGCCGTCACCTGCAGACCGGCGGATTGCAGCGAGCGGATCGCCGCCTCGCGGCCCGAGCCCGGCCCCTTCACAAAGACCTCGAGCGAGCGCATCCCATTTTCCATCGCCTTGCGGGCCGCCGCATCGGCGGTGACCTGCGCCGCATAGGGCGTGCTCTTGCGCGAGCCTTTGAAGCCGCTCTGGCCGGCGCTGGCCCAGCAGATCACCGCGCCCTGCGGGTCGGTGATCGTCACGATCGTATTGTTAAAGGTGCTGAGAATATGGGCCTGACCGCGCGGCACATTCTTGCGCTCACGGCGCTTACCGCGCTGCCGGCTGGCCGCTGCACCTGATTTCTGTCCCTTTGGGGGCATGCCATGCTCCTTGACACACAGTTGGCACAGGCAGGCAACTCCTCGCCCACCTGTGCGCATGGTTGCTACCGGCTATTGCGAGAGACGCTGCGCGAGCGCGGGACGGCTCGCGCCTGGCGGCCAGGGGCGCATAGCCGCTGGCCGGCCTACTTCCTGGTCTTCTTCTTGATCCCGATCGCCTGGCCACGGCGGCCGCGCCGGGTCCGTGCATTCGTGCGGGTGCGCTGGCCGCGCACGGGCATACCGCGCCGGTGGCGCAGGCCACGGTAGCACCCGATGTCCATCAGCCGCTTGATGTTCAACTGCACCTCGCGGCGCAGATCACCCTCCACGCGGTACTCACGGTCAACCACCTCGCGGATGCGGGCGACCTCCTCTTCGGTCAGATCGCGCACCCGGGAGTCGGGATTGACCTGGGCCTTGCGCAACACCTCGGCCCCATTCGATCGACCGATCCCGTAGATATAGGTGATGGCGATCCCGACCTTCTTGTTGCGGGGAATATCGACCCCGGCGATACGTGCCATGCACTTCCTCGTAACTCTAACCTGCTCGCGGCCCTCGCCGCCAGACGGTCCGAACTTGAACGATGTTTCAGCATCGGCGCTCCGGCTTGACGACCGCTCCACCGCTCCCCATCAGCCTGGGGTGGCGGTCAGAACCAGTCGGTCAAGCAGGTTGAGCCGTGCCTCACCCCTGGCGCTGCTTATGCTTCGGTGTGCGCGAGCAGATCACGCGGATCACACCCTTGCGTTTAATCACCTTGCAATACTCGCAGCGGGGCTTGACTGACGCTCGTACTTTCACAACAGCCTCCCCGCGGCGACATGTCTGCCGCCGAAACAATCTGCGCTTCGCCTGCCAACGCTCACCAAAACACTGTTATTTATACCGGTACGTGATGCGCCCACGGGTTAGATCGTAAGGTGAAAGTTCGACCAGCACCCGATCACCCTTCAAAATACGAATATAGTTCATGCGCATCTTGCCCGAGATGTGAGCCAGCACCTCATGACCGTTTTCCAGTTCAACCCGAAACATGGCATTGGGCAACGGCTCGGTGATGGTGCCCTCCATCTCGATCACATCCTTCTTTTTCGACATATCACTCCTTCGGCTGCGCCGATGGCTCCAGGAAGCGCCCCAGGGCCTTCAGCATCGCATCGGTCACCCAGGCAATATCCTGCTGTCCGTCTATCTCGTGCAACAGCCCCTGCCGCTGATAGTGCTCGATCAACGGCCTGGTCTGCGTGAAGTACACGTCCAGGCGATGCTGGGCGGTCTCCAGCGAGTCGTCGCTCCGCTGGTAGAGTTTGCCGCCGCATGCATCACAAATTCCCGGCCGGTGGGACGGAAAATAGTATATATTATACGTGGCGCCGCAAACTTTGCAAGTCTGGCGCCCGGCAATCCGTCGCAGCAGCACGTCGTTGGGCACATGCAGGTAGAGCACGGCATCGATCTTGCCGTTCTGCCCCGCCAGCGATTCCTGGAGGGCCACGGCCTGCTCCTTTGTGCGGGGGAAGCCATCGAAGATCACCCCCGCGGCGCAATCGGGCTGGGCCACGCGCTCGAGTATCATGCGGATGACGACCTCGTCCGGGACCAGTTCGCCCCGGTCCATGTACGACTTGGCGAGCATGCCAAGTTCGGTGCCTTCGCGCAGCGCTGCTCGAAAGAGATCGCCGCTGGCAACGTGGGTCAGCCCCGTGCGCTCGGCAAGCGTCTTCGCCTGTGTCCCCTTCCCTGCCCCTGGAGGCCCCAGCAAAATCACGTTGATGGTCATAGCGGCGCTCTCTTCACCTTGCCCTGCACGCTTCGCTGCGTGCCGGCTTGCGAACGGACACCCATGTGTGTAGCGAAGCCATGTAGCGTGGGTCGCCCGCGAGCCACGCTACGCAGCGATGATACCACAAACGCGCCATTTGTGTGACGGCCCGCGTCAGCGGCTGAGAAAGCCTTCGTAGTCGCGCATCACCAGTTGCGCTTCGAGCTGGCGCATCGTATCAACCGCCACGCCCACGACGATCAGCAACGCGGTGCTTCCCAGACCGATCTGCAGCCCGGTGATGGACTGGGTGATGAAGGGCAGCACCGCAATCACCCCGAGGAAGAGCGCTCCGGCCAGGGTGATGCGGTTCAGCACCCGCATCAGGTACTGCTCGGTGTTTTTACCGGGGCGGATGCCCGGAATGAAGCCCCCGTTGCGCTGCAGGGTCTCCGGGATGTCCTGCTGCTGGAACAGCACCAGGGTGTAAAAATAGGTAAAGCCGACGGTCAGCAAGAACAGCAGGGTGATGTAGACGATCCCCCCGCCCTGGCCGGTCGGATTGAACGTATTGTAGAAGAAGCCCGCCACCGCGTTCCCAAAGCCGGGGGCGCCGGGGCGGTAGAACCAGGAGGCCACCACGCCGGGGAAAATAATGATGCTCTGGGCAAAGATGAGCGGGATCATGCCCGCCATGTTGACCTTGAGCGGAATATGGCTGCTCTGCCCGCCGTAGACCTTGTTGCCGCGCACGCGCTTGGCGTACTGCACCGGAATGCGTCGCTGGCCCTCCTGGATGAGCACGATCCCGACGATGGTCACCAGGGCGATGGCGATGAACAACGCCAGGCCAATGAACGTGCCCACGTCCCCGGTCTGGCTGATCTGTACACCCTGGACGATCACGGCCGGCAGGCGCGAGACGATGCCGCCGAAGATGATCACCGAGATGCCCTGACCGATGCCACGCTCATTGATCAGTTCGCCCATCCACACCAGCAGCATCGTGCCGGCGACCATGCTGGTCAGAATGGTAAAGGTCGGCAGGAAGTTGTTGACGATATCGAACGGCGTGCGGAAGAGCGACTGGCCGGCGCCGAAGCTGCGCTCAATGGTCAGGGTCTGGCCATAGGCCTGGAGGTAAGCCAGGGGGATGGTCAGCCACATCTGGTAGCGGTTGAGCTTGATCCGCCCCTGCTCGCCCTCGCGCTGCAGTTCCTGGAGCGCGGGGATGAGCGGCTGGAGCAACTGCATAATGATCGACGCGGTGATATAGGGGTACACCCCCATGGCCGCCACCGAGAAGTTCTGCAGCGCGCCGCCGGCGAAGAGGTTGAGCAACTGGGCCAACTGGTTGGTGGCCAGGGCCTCCTGGAGCTGGGCCAGTGACGCCGGGTTGATATTCGGCACCGGAATGTGCGCGATCAGGCGGAAGATCAGCAGCATCCCCAGGGTAAAGAGGATGCGCCGTCGCAGATCGGGCAACTGAATGGCGCGAATGAGAGCCTGAAGCATCGTCGCGTGTTCCTCGCTCACCGCGCATCCCCGGGGATGCGCGGTGAGGTGTTGGCAAATACCTGTGGCGCCAGGACAAGCCCGGCCGTTCCATAGTCCGATGATGATCAGCGGGTCTCGGCGCGGGCCTTCTTCGCCGCGGCGTTGCGCATGGACGGATTGGGTCCACGGGAGCGGGAATGGCGCTCGATCGTCAGGGGCAGTTCCACCACCGTGCCGCCAGCGGCCTCGATCTTCTGACGCGCGCTTGCGCTGAACTTGTGCGCATGCACCGTCAACGGGCCGGTCAGTTCGCCATCGCCGAGGATCTTCACCGGCAGGGCCTTGCGCCGGACAATCCGCGCCTCCAGCAGCGTCGCCGGTGTCACTTCCACTCCCGCGGGCCAGGCGGCGAGCCGCCCGACGTTCACCGTCTCATACTCCACCCGAAAGATATTGGTGAAGCCCCGCTTGAACGGCATGCGTTTGACCAGGCGGTTCTGCCCACCCTCGAAGGTGCGGTACGGCCCGGGGCCGCTGCGGGCCTTCTGGCCCATCATGCCTTTGCCGGCGGTTTTACCTTTGCCTGAGCCGTGGCCGCGGCCCACCCGCCTGGACTTGCGGTTGGCGCCCTCGGCGGGCTTCAAGTCGTGCAGTTTCATGCCGCCACCTCGTCGGGAAGCTCTTCGACCTCCACCAGGTGCCGCACCTTGAACAGCATACCCCGGATGGAGGGATTATCGGGCTTGATCACCGACTGGCCCAGTTTGCGCAGACCCAGCGAGCGGATGGTATCCTTCTGGTCCTGCGCGTAGCCAATGGTACTCTTGCGATAGGTAATGCGGAGCTTGCTCATACCGCGGCCTCCTCGCTCGCCGGCGCGCGCCGGCTGCGCCGCGCGGCCAGTTCGTGCGGCGTCATATCGCGGCGCCGGGCCATTTCGCTCAGCGAGGTCATCTCGCTGAGGGCCTGGAAGGCCGCTTTGACGACGTTCACCGGATTGTTGCTGCCGTAGACCTTGGAGAGCACATCCTTGATCCCCGCGGCTTCAACCACCGGGCGAACGCCGCGACCGGCGATCACGCCGGTGCCCGGCGCGGCGGGGCGGATCATGACCTTAGTGGCGGAAAACTTCGCCAGCACCTCGTGGGGCACCGTGCCACCCACCAGCGGCACGCGGATCAGGTTCTTCTTGGCGGCTTCAGTACCCTTGCGGATCGCCTCGGGCACTTCGGCGGCCTTGCCCATGCCCACGCCCACATGGCCCTTGCCATCGCCGACGACGACCACCGTGCTGAAGCTGAAGCGCCGGCCGCCCTTCACCACTTTGGACACGCGATTAATCTGGACGACGCGCTCTTCAAGATCGAGCCCGTCGGGATTGATTCGTTCTCGGTTCACGCTTCCTCCCACAACGGTGGCGACTAGAAATTCAGGCCGGCCTCGCGCGCCGCCTCGGCGAGCGCCTTGACGCGCCCGTGGTACTTATAGCCGCCCCGGTCAAACACCACTTTCGTCACCCCGGCCGCCAGCGCCCGCTCGGCGACGAGGCGCCCGACCAGAGCCGCTGCTTCGGTCCTGGTTTTGCCCTCACCGCTCCAGCCCTTCTCGGTCGTCGAGGCGGCCACCAGCGTGCGACCCTCCGCATCGTTGATGACCTGGGCGTAAATGTGCGCATTGCTGCGGAAGACGCACAGGCGCGGGCGTTCGTGTGTGCCGCTCACGCGCTTGCGCAGGCGCTGGTGCCGTCGAATGCGCAGTTCGCGCGGAGTTCGCCTACCCATAGTTTATGCTACCCTTGCACTAGCGATGGAGACCGTATCCCCCATCGACGAGCATCGGAGTTGGCGCCGGCGGTTAGCTGTCGGGCGCCTGGAACCGCGTGCGTTTTACTTGGCCTTACCGGCCTTGCCGGCCTTGCGGCGGATCTTCTCCTCGGCGTACTTAATGCCCTTGCCCTTGTAGGGCTCCGGCGGGCGCAGGCTGCGGATGCGGGCGGCTTCTTCGCCGACGACTTGCTTGTCAATCCCGCGCACCAGCAGGCTCAACGGTTCACTGGCGCTCTTGCGCTCGCCAACCACATACTGCACGTTAGGTGGAGGATCGATCCGCACCTGGTGCGAAAAGCCCAGGTTCAGCACCAGCGTCTGGCCCTCCAGGGCCGCGCGATAGCCGACGCCGTTGATCTCGAGGGCCCGCGTCCAGCCATCGGTCACCCCAACGATCATATTGTTGAGGAGGGTGCGCGTCAGGCCGTGGAGCGCCTTGTGCTGCTTGTTGTCCGACGGCCGATTGACCGTCAGCGTGCCATTCTCCTGGGTGATGATCATGTCGGGGTGGAGTTGCTGGGTCAGGGCGCCCTTCGGCCCCTTAACCGTCACATGGTTCCCCTCCTCGATCGTCACCTGCACGCCCTTCGGCACGGCGATCGGCTTTTTTCCAATCCGCGACATATCAGCTTCCTCCCCTACCAGACGTAGCAGAGCACCTCGCCGCCCACGCGCTCGCGCCAGGCATCGTGGCCGGCCAGCACCCCTTTGGGAGTCGAGAGAATGCTCAGACCGAGGCCCCCGCGCACCCGCGGAATGTCCTCGCGTTTGGTATAGATACGCAGGCCGGGCTTGCTCACCCGGCGCAGGCCGGTGATCGCCGGCCGGCGGTCGGGCATATACTTGAGCGTGATGGAAAGCGTATCATATGGCTTGCCTTCAATCACGGCGTAATCTTTAATGAACCCCTCGCGCTTGAGAATATCGGCAATTGCCAGCTTCATCTTCGACGAAGGGATATTGACAACGCTTTGACGCGCCATGCAGGCGTTGCGAATGCGCGTCAGCATATCGCCAATTGGATCGTTAACGCTCACTGGGAGCCTCCTCACACGTCGGGCGCCGGTTGATGGCTGGCACGGCCCCCCGCGCGGCTGCTCGGGGTTTGCGCCGGGGCGTGGCCCAACCGGTCCACCCCGCATCTGCTATGTATCTGCTATTCCACGTCTACCAGCTCGATTTGACCACACCCGGAATGAGACCTTTCAGGGCGTGTTCCCGAAAGCAGATGCGGCACATGCCGAATTTCCGCATATACGCCCGCGAGCGACCGCAGATTTTACAACGGTTGTACTCACGCACCTTGAACTTCTGCGGGCGTTGCGCTTTGACGATCCAGGATGTCTTCGCCAAGGGTGTTCCTCCTAAAATGTTGGGCTGGTGAGCGCGCGCTCCTGGCCCAGACTAATCGCGAAATGGCATACCGAGGCGCTTGAGCAAGGCATAGGCGTGCTCATCGTTGGTGGCGCTGGTAACGATCACCACCTCGAGGCCCCGCAACTTATCGATCTTATCGTAGTCAATGTCTGGGAAGACGATCTGCTCGCGCAGGCCCAGACTGAAATTGCCCCGTCCATCAAACGAACGCCGGCTCACCCCGCGGAAGTCGCGGATCCGGGGGAGGGCCAGGTTGACGAGCCGGTCGAAAAAGTCGTACATGCGATCGCCGCGCAGCGTCACCATCGCTCCGATGGCCATGCCTTCACGAAGCTTGAACGAGGCGATCGACTTGCGAGCGCGGGTGATCACCGGCTTCTGCCCGGTAATCGTCGCCAGATCGTTCACGGCGGCATCGAGGGCCTTCGAGTTCTGCACCGCCTCGCCGACGCCGACATTGACCACAATCTTGGTCAGCCGGGGCACCTGCATCACCGACGAGAACTTGAACTCTTCCTTCAGGGCAGGCACGATCTCCTGCAAGTACTTCTCACGCAATCGAACCATGGTTTTGATCTCCAGGGGCTTCACCTGAACAACAGGGAAACCGGGTTTCCCCGTGACCCGGCCCACCGGGGGCGAACCGACGCGCGACCCGGAGGCTGCGCGCGGAGGAAACGGATTTCCCCACACCCCGGCCTGCCGGAAGGAAGGTGCGCTCTCCAGCCCTGAGCTACTTATCCACGACCGCGTCGCAGGCCTTGCAGAAGCGCACCTTCCGTGGCCGGCCCTTATGATCGGTCTCCTCCAGGAAGCGATGGCCCGTCCGTGACGCGCGCCCGCAACTGGGGCAGATGAGCATCACGTTCGAAACGTGGAGCGGCGCTTCCATCTCGATAATGCCACCGGGTTTACCGGGGCCGCGGGCCTTCATATGGCGCTTGACGATGTTCAGGCCCTCAACCACCACACGCTCCTCACGGGGGAGGGCGCGCTTGATCTTGCCTTTGCGGCCCTTATCTTTCCCGGCGATGATCAACACCTCATCACCAGTTTTCACGTGCATAGCGGCACCTGTGTTTCCAACTTAGAGCACTTCCGGCGCCAGCGAGACGATGCGCATGAACTGCTTCTCGCGCAGTTCGCGGGCCACCGGCCCGAAGATGCGCGTGCCGCGCGGGTTGTTCTCTTTCCCGATGATCACGGCAGCGTTATCATCGAAGCGGATGTGCGAGCCATCGGGCCGGCCATACTCTTTGGCCGTGCGGATAATCACCGCGCGCACCACCTCGCCCTTCTTCACCGCGCCGCCGGGCGTAGCCTGCTTCACCGTCGCGACGATAATGTCGCCGACCCGGCCATACTTCACCACCGAGCCGCCCAGCACGCGGATGCACATGATCTCTTTGGCGCCCGTATTGTCGGCGACCTTCAGACGGGTCTGCACCTGGATCATTGCCGTTACTCCTCACCACGCTGCAGGATCTCCACCACCCGCCAGCGCTTGGTGCGGCTCAGGGGACGGGTCTCCTCGATGCGCACGATATCGCCCACCTTGCAGGCATTCTCCTCATCGTGGGCGTGAAACTTGCTGGTCTTCCGAATGATCTTGCGGTAGAGGGGATGGGGCTTGAGATAGTCCACCGCAACGACCACCGTCTTATCCATCTTATCGCTCACCACGCGCCCGACCTTCTGGGTGCGGCGCACGGTAGAGGGCTGCTCAACCTCGCTCATAGCCCATCTCCTGCTCCAGTTCCCGCTCGCGCAGGATGGTCTTGATCCGCGCGATCTCCTTCTTCACCTGGCGGGGGCGCGACGTATTGGTGAGGCTCCCGGTGACTTTCTGGAAACGCAGGTTAAACAGCTCTTCGTAATGAAGTTTGAGCTGCTCGCGCAATTTCGCGTCGTCCAGGTTGCGCAACTCACTCGCTTTCGCCACTGCTCACCTCCGGCTCCACATCATCGCGCGTGATGATCTTGCACTTGATCGGCAATTTCTGGGCGGCGCGGCGCAGGGCTTCCATGGCCACCTCTTCGCGCACGCCGGCCAGTTCGAACATCACGCGGCCGGGCTTGACCACGGCCACCCAGTGATCCACGCTCCCCTTGCCGCCGCCCATACGGGTTTCGGCCGGTTTCTGGGTTACCGGCTTATCCGGAAAAATCCTGATCCACACTTTACCGCCACGCTTGACATAGCCGGTGATGGTACGGCGGGCGGACTCGATCTGCCGGCTGGTGATCCACACCGGTTCGAGCGCCATAAGACCATACTCACCGAAGGCCACGCTGTTGCCGCGATAGGAGAGGCCCTCGCTTCGCCCCTTCTGTTGTTTGCGGTACCTGGTGCGTTTAGGAAGCAGCATTGTCACCCCTCCTCGAACGGCGCTCGCCGCGTTCGCCGCGCTCGCTCCGCTCACCGCGTTCCGCGCGCTCAGGGGCCGCCGCGCTCACCTGCTGCTCCACCTGGGCCTTGCCGAGCTGATCGGGGAACACCTCGCCCTTGTAGATCCAGACCTTCACGCCGATGCGCCCATAGGTGGTATGGGCATGCACGGTTGCGTAGTCAATATCGGCGCGGAGGGTATGGCGGGGCACGCGGCCCTCACTCTCATTCTGCACACGGGCCATTTCGGCGCCGCCCAGGCGACCCGAGCAGCGGATGCGCACGCCCTGGGCGCCCAGGCGCATGGCGCGCTGTACCGCCTGCTTCATCGCGCGCTTGTAGCTGACACGCTTGTTGATCTGCTCGGCAATGCTCTCGGCGACCAGTTGCGCATCCAGTTCCGGTTGGTGGATCTCCTGAATGTTCAGTTTGATCTTTTTCCCGGTGCGTTTTTCCAACGTGCTCTTCAGTTGATCAACATTGGTGCCGCGCTTGCCGATCACGATCCCCGGCTTGGCGGTGTAAACCGTCACTTCGATCTTATTCGCTGAACGCTCGATCTCGATGCGCGAGACGCCAGCGTTGGCCAACTCCTTGGCGATCAATTTGCGCAACTCCAGATCCTCGTGGAGTTGCTGGGTGTACATCTCCCGCTCGGCAAACCACGTCGACTGCCAGGTCTTAATGTAGCCGAGGCGGAAGCCGATCGGATGAACTTTGCGTCCCAAGAGTGCCTCCTCCTGGCAGTTAATAGCCCGCTTCGTCGTCAACGATCACCGTAATATGGGTCGTTGGCTTGCGGATCTGGTTTGCCATCCCGCGCGCGCGCGGCATGAACCGCTTGAGCACCGGCCCCTGGTCGGCGTAGATGTACTTAATGACCAGGGAGCTTCGATCCATTTCGAAATTGTGTTCCGCGTTTGCCGCGGCCGACTTGATCGTGCGGGCCACCTCGCGGGCCGCCTTCTGCGGCATATAGTCCAGGGTTGCCAGGGCCTTATCCACCGGCATCCCTCGCACCACATCCATAACCAGGCGAACCTTCAACGGCGAGATGCGCACGTAGCGAGTAACTGCTTTGACTTCCATAGTTGTACTCGTTGGCGCCCCTTCAAACGCGACGCGCGACAAACCTGACCAGTGTACCACATATCACGATGCGCGCGCAGACGCCCGGAATGGGGCCAGTGTGCCACATATCACGATGCGCGCGCAGACGCCCGGAATGGGGCCAGTGTGTCGCATGGACATCACTTCATCTTGCCGCGCTTATCGGCCTTCTTACCGCCATGGCCGCGGAAGAGCCGGGTCGGGGCAAACTCGCCGAGTTTGTGACCGACCATGTTCTCCGTAATGTACACCGGTACGTGGCGCCGGCCATCGTGTACCGCAATGGTATGGCCGATCATCTGCGGGAAGATGGTCGAGTCCCGCGACCAGGTGCGCAGCACGCGCTTTTCGTTGGTGCGGTTCATGGTCTCGACGCGCTCGAGCAGCTTGATATCCACGTACGGTCCCTTCTTCGACGAACGGGACATATTTATGCAGCCTCCTTCATGCTTTGACTCAGTGAGCAAGGGCCAGGAAGGCAGACTCCCCACTCCCCCACCCCCTGCCGGAAGGGAGGGCGAGAGGGCCGCGCCCTCGCAGACCCGCTCCTCCGGCGGGAGGCGGAAGGGCCACGCCCCTCCGAGCCCCCCCGCTGCTAGGGCTTGCGCCGGCGGACAATAAAGCGATCGGAACGTTTGTTGTTCCGGGTCCTCACTCCGCGGGCGGGCTTGCCCCACTTGGTCTTGGGCGTGCTCATGCCGATCGGCGCGCGGCCCTCACCACCGCCGTGGGGATGGTCGCGCGGGTTCATCGCCGAGCCACGGACGCGCGGGCGCCGGCCGAGCCAGCGGGCGCGTCCGGCTTTGCCAATACGGATGTTCTGATGATCCACATTGCCGACCTGGCCGATGGTCGCCATGCAGCGGATATGGATCATACGGATCTCGCCGGAGGGCATACGCAGGGTGGCATAATCGCCCTCTTTGGCCATCAACTGCGCAGATGTGCCGGCGCTGCGCACCAGCACCCCGCCGCGGCCGATCTCGAGCTCCACATTGTGTACCTGCGTACCGAGCGGAATGGCGCTCAGGGGCAGGGCGTTACCCACGCGAATATCGGCATTGGGGCCGCTCATCAGCACATCGCCGACGTTAACGCCCACCGGCGCGATAATGTAGCGCTTCTCGCCGTCGGCGTAGGCCAGAAGGGCGATCCGGGCCGAGCGGTTGGGATCGTACTCGATCGCCTGGACGCGGGCCGGAATGCCGTGCTTGTTGCGCTTAAAGTCAATGATGCGATAAAAACGCTTATGCCCGCCGCCGCGGTGCCGGGTTGTGATGCGGCCCTGATTGTTCCGCCCGGCGCGCTTGCGCAGCGGCTCAATCAGCCCCGGTTCGGGGCGTTTTCCTCTGGTCAATTCATCGAAGGTCGAGACCGACATATTGCGCCGGCCCGCCGAGGTTGGCTTGTATTTTCGCACACCCATTGTTCTTCTCCCTGGCGGGTGGGGGCGCCGATCCCTTCCGACGCCCATTGTGTCGCGCCGTTCCGGCAGTTGTCACGCTGCCGTGCTGGCAGCGCGACGCCCCTGGCGCCTGATTAGCACTCAGACCTGGTTTTACTGGCGGCCCGCTGCATCACCGTTGAGACACGACCCGAAGGCCACGGCCCTCCGCTTGTTCCACCCACGGCGACAGACGTATCGCGGTTTCGCCAGGGCGCGCCCGTCGCGGGCGGAACGGGAACTGCGGGAAGGCTACGCCTCGCCAACGGCAACGCAGGCGTGAAGCACGGCCTAGCCCTCAAACACCTCGATCCGGTCGCCCGGCGCGAGGGTGACAATCGCCTTCTTCCAGTCGCGCGTATAGCCCATCTCGCGACCGCGACGCTTCAGCTTGCCGCGCACGTTCATCGTGTGGACCTTCGTCACGGTAACGTCGAAGATCGTCTCGACGGCGCGCTTGATCTCCGGCTTGCTCGCCGTGCGCAGCACCTCGAAGGAATACTTGTTGTCAATCATCAACGTAGTATTCTTCTCGGTAATGAGCGGGCGAATGATAATCTCGTGGGGCGTTGGCATGGCAGCACCTACTCCTTGTCACTGACCGCCGCGCCGGCGCCCAGAATGCTCTCGACCACTACGACGGCGGCCCGGGGCATGACGATGTTGTCGTAGTAGAGCAGATCGCGCACATTCAGATAGCTCGCCAGGATAGTCTTGACCTCGGGCAGGTTGTTGGTCGAACGCTGGACGGTCAGGTTATCCGGGCTCTTGCTATCAATGACGATCAGCGTCTTCCCGCTCAGGCCGTGGGCCCGCAGGAAGGCAAGGGCGTCTTTGGTGCGCGGTTGCTCAAAGCGCAGCGCGTCTATGAAGCGAATCTGCTCGGCGGCGTGCTTGGCCGAGAGGGCCGAACGGACGGCGAGCCGGCGCATCTTGCGCGGCATCTGCAGCCGGTACGAGCGCGGATGCGGGCCATGGGCGATACCGCCGCCCTTGCGATGCGGCGCGCGAACCGAACCCTGGCGGGCGCGCCCGGTTCCCTTCTGGCGATAGAGCTTGCGGGTCGAGCCGCTGACTTCGCCACGACCGCGGGTATTATGGGTGCCCAGGCGGGCATTGGCCTGCTGCATCACCACATACTGGTGCATAACCGGCACATTGGGGGTGATGCCGAAGACATACTCGCTGAGTTCAATGCTCCCCACCTGCTCGCCGGCCTGATTGTAAAGCGTCGTTTGCATCGGTATCACCTCTTACTGCTTCACGGCGCGGCGGATGTGGAGCAACCCATTGCGCGCACCCGGAACGGACCCCTTGACCAGCAGCAGGTTGCGCTCGGGGATCACCTCGACGACCTCGAGGTTCTGCACGGTCACCCGTTTGCCGCCCATGCGCCCGGCCATCTTCTGGCCCTTCCAGACACGGCCGGGGGTGGTACCGGCCCCGATCGAGCCGGGGGCGCGATGCCGGTCGCTCTGGCCGTGGGTCTTGGGGCCGCCCCGGAAGCCGTGGCGCTTGACCACACCGGCGAACCCGCGACCCCTGGACACACCCGAGACATCGACTTTCTGCCCGGCCTGGAACATGCCCACGTTGATCACCTCGCCGACGGTGTGCTCTTGAGAATTATCGGCGCCAAACTCGCGCAGAACGCGCAGCATCACACCAGCACCCTTCAGGTGGCCCTGCTGGGGCCGGGTCAACTTTCGCGCCGGCACCTCTTCAAAGCCAAGTTGCACCGCCTCGTAGCCATCGCGCTCGACCGTGCGCACCTGGGTGACCACGCACGGCCCGGCGCTGATGACGGTCACCGGGATAACCTCCCCGTTTGCGGTGAAAACCTGCATCATGCCAACTTTTCGGCCCAACATACCGTGAACCATTATGACCACCTCCGCAGCATGCGTCTCTGCGCAGCGGCTGCATGCTCTTCTGGCTTCCTTACGCTTTTGAATGCAACTTTACGAGCGTGTCTGGAAGAGCGGCTCATCGCTCTCGCTCGCACCAATGCGTGAAGCCGTTACAGCTTGATCTCGATATCCACGCCAGCGGGCAGGTTGAGCTTCATCAGCGCGTTGATGGTTTGCTGGCTCGGATCGAGAACGTCGATCAATCTTTTGTGTGTTCTTATCTCAAATTGCTCCTGCGAATCCTTATCGATAAAGCCCGAGCGAATAACGCTGAACTTCTCGATCTTGGTGGGCAGGGGCACCGGGCCGGCCACCAGCGCGCCGGTGCGCTCGGCAGCCTCGACGATCTGGCGCGCGGACTGATCCAGAATCTTATGGTCGTACGCCTTGAGGCGGATACGCACCTTTTGCTTGGCCATAGGTTTCCTCTATCGCAAGACGGCGGGGCGAGGCCGGGGCCTCACCCCGCCGAGAACGCCCGACTACTCGATGATCCTGGTAACGACGCCGGCGCCGACGGTGCGCCCGCCCTCGCGGATGGCGAAGCGCAGGCCCTCCTCGATGGCCACCGGCACGATCAACTCCACCCCCATCACCACGT
>DAOUDA010000171.1:0-25574 GCA_034431835.1 Chloroflexaceae bacterium
TAGTGGGGCGATCGGCGCCGTTCCAGCGCACTACCGAACCGTTGGTGAAGCCCGAGCCGGTCACCGTAAGGGTGAAGACGTCGCCGCCCGCGATGGCCGTGGCTGGGGAAACGGAGGTGATCGCCGGCACCGGGTTGCCACAGATCACGAATGGCAGTTCGAAGGTGCGGCCAAAGGTCTCTCTGGGGGGGTAATCGGTTCGCACGCTCCACGTGCCAGGTTCACCGCCGGTAAGATTAAGCTGGCGCGCGTTGCCGGACGTGGCGTTGGTCGGCGGTGTCCAGGGTCCTCGAAGGTTGTCAGCGCCGGTCAGCCCATATTCGAGCCAGTAGGTTCCGGGCGCGAGGGTCGTTACGTTGAACGGCCAGGCGATCGTCACCGCCATGATCGGGCGCGTAGTGTCCGTTTGATTGGTGCTCACAACCCGGTAGACATTTGTAAATTCGTTCCGGGTGATCGTCCCGTTGACCGGCCCGGCGATAACCGTTCCCCCAGCACCCGGCGTGCCGTTCCAGAGGCGCAGGCCGACAACGCCGGTGATCGTTGAGGTTATTCCACTGCCAATCTCGTACCCATACAACGTTATGGCCGACGGACGCCAGCCGTTGCCGCCCACGGTAACATCATCGGCAAGGCGCGCTCTGGTTATTCCGTCGGGGGGGGTGGTGTCGGCTGTGACGGGTTCGGCCAGGAACCCGAAGGCCTCAATGTCATCTGGCCTGACGCTTCGTCCCGACTCGGTAACAAACGTACCGTTCGTAAACAACGGATTGGTCGAACAGGAGGGTTGCACATTCGCCCGCGCCGGCGGCGGAGGCAGGGTGGCGCCGCCAACGATCCCCAGCGCCAGGCCGATGATCAGGGCCATGCGGGTCAACGCTCTGCTCGCAGATAACAACATTTGGATAGCCTCCTTTGACCTTGCCAGAATCCAGCGATGCTTGTTTGAGTGGTCGCGCCGTTGAGAAGGCTCGCAGATTTGATTCTGAGCGTACCGCAGCGACGTGAGACTCGGGTGAGATCACGATAAGCTTTCACTGTAAAAACGTTAATACATTGCTAATTCGCGCTGTGACGGTCACACGACGTACTACCACAAGGATTTTTGTTTGGAGGTGAGGGGTGAGGTCCGCGACGCTCCGAACATCGCGTTCCGGCGCGGCGCGCCGCTGGTGGCGAAGCGAGGTGCGCGCGCCGGGGCCCTGGCATGCGCAGCCAGGCTGCGGTTCCGTCGTCGTGGGGTCGCCTGTCGGAAAAATCAGCTTATCCGATGGCCCGACGTGAGAGCTTTGCTCTCAGAACTCCGATCTCAGGCAGCGGCGCGAGGATGCCGGGTTTTTCCCTCGTTCGAGTGCAGACGCGCGGCAACACAAAGGCGCGGCCTGCGCCGCGCCTCGGAAGTGGTGGGCCCCCAGGGATTCGAACCCTGAACCAATTGATTAAGAGTCAACTGCTCTACCGTTGAGCTAGAGGCCCACTCGAAATTATAGCCAGCCTGCCCTGCCTTGTCAAACTTGTGCGAGGGCCGAAGGTTCTGTACAATACGGGCCACAGCGCGCATTGGCGCGCCACCTTTGCCCTGGCGCCGATAGCCCGTATGCCGATTGACGATTATTTTCAAGAGTACGGTCCCATCCAGCGGCGGCGCGCCGGCGGGCAGCCTGAGCTTGAGCCGCCCCCCCGTGAGCCGGCGCCGCCCCCACGGCGCCAGGCGCCGCGTCGTCCCGCCGCGCGCCGCCGCCGTCGCGGAGTGACCGGCCTGGTCATCTTGCTGGCGCTGCTGGCGCTCGCGCCGCTGGTTTTTCCCTATGCCCTGGATCTGGTCTACCCCGACACGGCCCTGCCCGGCGTGTCCATCCAGGGCCAGCCCGTCGCCGGGCTGCCCCGCGAAACGATCAACGCCGATCTCGTTGAGCGTTACCGCCCCTTTCTGTCACAGCCCGTCGCCCTGACCTACGCCGGCGAGACCTGGACGCCTTCGCTCGCCGAGTTGGGGGCGCGCTTCGATACCGAGGCGGTGGCCAGGGCGGCCGTGACCGCCGGGCGCCACGGCGATCCGCTCACCCGCCTGCGCGAACTCTGGCAACTCTGGCGCCATGGCCTCGATGTCACCCCGCGCCTGGTGGTGGACCAGCGGGCTCTGCAGAGTTATCTGCTCGGTGTGGCGCTGCTGCTTGAGCGCCCGCCAGAGAATGCCGCCCTGAGCATCACCACCGCCCGTGTGGTCGGCACGCCCGGCGCCGCCGGGGTGCAGGTGCTGGTGGATGCGACCGCGAACGACGTGTTGCTGGCCCTGCGCGACCTGCGGCCCCGCGAGGTACCCGTGCGCACCCGCCGGCTCGACCCGTCGATCGGCGATGCGGCCCTCGTCGCCGCGCAGAGCGAGGCCATGGCCTTGCTCCAGAGCTCGATCGAAATGCGCCACAACGAGCGCGTCTGGGTCTGGTCGCCGGAGCGCCTGGCCGAGTTGTTGCGCGTGGAACTCGTCGCGGGCCGCCTGGAGTTGCGGGTGGACGCCGAACGCCTTGCCCGGGCCGTGGAGGGGCTGGCCCAGCAGGTTGATACCGGCACCGCCGAGCCGCGTCTGCGCTTCACCAATGGCGCGCTGCAAATCGTCGAACCCGGCCGCCCCGGCTGGCGCCTGCGCCAGGAGGAGACCACGACGGCCCTGCAACAGTTGCTCCTCAGCGCCTCCCCCGTTACGCGGACGCTGACCCTGCCGGTGGACGAGTTGCAACCCCGGATCACCGCTGCGAACCTCGACAACCTGGGCATCACCGGGCTGGTCGCCGAAGGGAAGAGCAGCTTCGCCGGCTCCGCCGCCTACCGCATCACCAACATCAAGGCCGGGGCGCGCCGCATGGACGGCGTTCTGATCGCCCCCGACGAGGAGTTTTCGTTCAATCGCCAGCTCGGCGACGTCAACGCCGAGAATGGCTTCGTCGAGGGCTACGCGATCATCGGCAACCGCACGCAACTCGAATGGGGCGGCGGCGTCTGCCAGGTTTCCACCACCGTGTTCCGCGCCAGTTTCTGGGCCGGGCTGCCGATTACCGAGCGCCACGCCCATGCCTTCTACATTAGCTGGTACGATCGCTTCGGCCTGGGACCCTATGGCGATGGCCAGGGCCTCGATGCGGCCATCTACACCGGGGTCGCCGACCTGAAGTTCGTCAACGATACCGGGGCCTGGCTGCTGATGCAGACCGAGGTGGACGAGGTGAACCAGGTGCTGACGGTGCAGTTCTATGGCGCGCCGCCCGCCCGGCAGGTGCAACTGGAGGGGCCGCTGATCACCAACGAGGTGCGCGCCCCGGCGGAGCCGGTCTACGTTGACGACCCGACCTTGCCGCGGGGCGCCGTGCGCCAGAGCGACGTGGCCCGCAGCGGGCGCGACATCACCGTGTATCGGGTGATCGTTGAGGATGGGGCCGAGGTAAGCCGGGAGGCCTTCTTCACCCGCTTCCGGGCCTGGCCGAACATCTTTGTCCGCGGAACCGGCTGAGTTATGGCGCCTCCGGCTGTGATCTGCCCGGCCTGCGGGCATGCCAATCCGCCAGGCTCGCGCTTCTGCAACGCCTGTGGCGCGCGGGTCGCGCCGACCGTTCCCGTGGCGCCGCCCGCGGATGGGGCGGTCACGACCCGCTCCGGCATCAGCGGCGCGCCGCAGACCGGGTTGCCCCGCGGCGCGGCGATCGACCCGCAGGGCCGCTACATCGTGGAGCGGGCCATTGGCAAAGGCGGTTTCGCCGAGGCCTACCTGGTCAACGACCGCCAGTTGAACCGCTTCGCCGTCGCCAAGCGCCATAGCCCCAATCCCGCCTGGAGCGCCCGCACCCGCGAGTTCGCCGCGCGCAACTTCGCCCGTGAGGCCGAGTTGCTGGTAACGCTCAACACCCCCGGCCATCCCAACATCCCCGAGATCTACGAGTACCTGCCCGAGCAGGGCGTGCTGGTGATGAAGTACGTCGAGGGCCGCGACCTCAGCCAGATCGTGCGCGAGCGCGACGGCGTTCTGCCCCCCGAGATCGCCCTGCCCATCGTCCGCGACGTTGCCGCGGCCCTGGCCTACATGCACAGCCGGCGCCCTGAGCCGGTGCTTCATCGTGACGTCAAACCCTCGAACATCATCATTGATAGCGCCGGGCGGGTCTGGCTGATTGACTTTGGTCTCTCGCGGGTGGCGCCCATGCAGCCCGATCTCAACCCCCAGCACACGCAACTGGCCGGCACGCTGGGTTTCACGCCTCCGGAGCAGTGGCGCGGCCAGGCCGAGCCGCGCAGCGATGTCTACGCGCTGGCGGCCACGCTGCACACCATTCTCACCGGGCACCAGCCCACCCTGACCCACGCCCAGTTGCCCGATTTTCTGCGCGGGGCCATGGATCCTTTTCCGCCGGTGCGAAGTCTCAATCCCAGCCTGCACCCCGATATCGCGGCGCTGATCGCCCGTGGCCTGGCCTTCCGCCCCGAGGATCGGCCCGGCGCCGCGGAGTTGGTGGCCGCCCTCGACCGGCTGATCGCGCCGCCGAAACGTTCGCCCCTGCAGGCCCCCGATGGTACGGCCATCCCCGACGAGCACGCCCTGGCCCTCTGGGCCGAGAACCGCTGGGAACAGGCCGTGACCTGGCTCTACGGCGCCCTCCCCGACCAGGTTACGCAGTTGTGGGGGCGCAATAAACTGGCCGCCGATATGCGCGCCATCGTCACCCGCAATCCCGCCGATCACGACGCCGCGCTCGATGAACTCCTCGCCGCGCTCGATCCGGCGGGCTTCGGCGCGGCCCCCCCGCGCCTGGTGGCCGACCGGCGCGTGGTCAACTACGGCGCCCTCGGCCTCGACGAGCGGCGCGCAGAGTGGGTGCTCCTTTCCAACGCCGGCCGGCGCTTGCTGCGCCTGGAGATCGAAACGCCCCGCTGGGCCCTGCCGGCGCTACCAGGGCTCAGTCTGCGCCCCGGCCAGCAGTACCGCCTCAAGGTGACCGCCGACATGCGCCGGCTCAGCGATGGCGGCCGGCTCCAGGGCGCGCTGCTCCTGCGTGACCGCTCCGGCGTCGCCTTCC
The DNA here is from genome assembly GCA_034431835.1 of Chloroflexaceae bacterium. Lineage (GTDB taxonomy): Bacteria > Chloroflexota > Chloroflexia > Chloroflexales > Chloroflexaceae > JACAEO01. Next base: position 5,064 of record DAOUDA010000171.1, read on the forward strand.
GTGTCGAGCTCCAGGCCCACCTCTCCCGCTGGCGGGCCCTGTGGGTGCGGGGTGTGGTTGGGCAGCGCCCGCCCGACTGGGAGGGGGGCACGGTCCGGCTCCTGCGCCAGCTCAACGGGCATCGCGGCGCCGTCTGGGGCCTCGATGTGTCGCCCGATGGCAGTGTGCTGGCTTCGGGCGGCTGGGACGGCACGGTGCGGCTCTGGCGCGTGGCGGATGGCGCGCAGACGGCGCTGCTCGACGAACGGGGCGTCAATGTCCTCAGCGTGGCCTTCAGCCCCGACGGCCAGATCGTCGCCGCGACCGGTGGCAGCGAGGTTGTCCGGCTCTGGCAGACCCGCACGGGGCGCCTGCTCCGCGCCGTTGGGGGCAACCGGGGCTATTTCAGCAGCGTCGCGTTTGGTCCTGGGGGAAGCATAGTGATCACCACCGGCGCGGATCGGGTGGTCTGCCTGTGGCGGGCAAGCGATGGGGTGCTGCTCGAACGCATCGCGCCCGAAAGTGGCGCCCTGAGCCTGGCGGTTGGCCCGGGAGGGCACACGCTGGCCCTGGGCTGCGGCGACGGGCGCATCAGGATCTACGACCTGACCCGCGGCACGGTCAGGAGCGTCCTGGAGGGCCATCGCGGCGGGGTGATCAGCCTGGCGTACAGCAAAGACGGCGCGCTGCTGCTCTCCACCGGCGGCGATGGCCCGCTGCTGCTGTGGGACATGGAAGCGGGAACCTTACGCCACCGTTTGCAGGGTCACGAGAGCAGTATACGGACCGTCGCTCTGCATCCCGAGGGCCTGGTGGCGGCCGCGGGCGGCGTTGACGGGGAGATCCGCCTCTGGCAGACGGTTAACGGCACGTTGCGGCAGGTGCTCAGCGGGCACGGCAGCGGAGTGGTGGGCCTGGCCTTCGCCCCGACGGGCGGCTTGCTCGCCTCGAGTTCCGGCGATGGAGTGATCACCCTCTGGAAGCCGGGATGATGTGATTTTGGATTTTAGATTGCTGGAAGGGGGAGGGCCGGGAGGGCCGCGCCCTCCCAGGAACCCCCTTTACCCCATGTTCAGCCATCACCCCCGCCTGACCGAACCCAGCAGCACGTCGGCGAGTTCCTGGTAACGGCCCATGGAGCGATACTTGGCGTAGCGGCGCTCCAGCAGCGTCGGCAGATCCAGGGCGCACAACTCATCGAGGTGCGCCTGGATGCGCCTGCCGAGGGTGGTAATCGCCTCCTGGGGGTTCAGGTGCGCGCCGCCGGGCGGTTCGGGCACAACCTCGTCGATGATCTCCAGGGCATAGAGATCCTGGGCGGTGAGCTTCAGCGCGCTGGCGGCATCGGGCGCGCGGGCGGCATCGCGCCAGAGGATCGAGGCGGCGGCCTCGGGCGAGGCCACGGAGTAGATGGCGTTCTCCTGCATCAGAATGCGGTCACCCACGCTGATCGCCAGCGCCCCGCCGCTGCCCCCCTCGCCGATCACCGCCGCGACGATCGGCGTGCGCAGGTTGGTCATCGCCTGGATACATTCGGCAATCGCGTTGGCCTGGCCGCGCTCCTCCGACTCCTTGTTGGGGTTGGCGCCGGGGGTGTCAACGAAGCAGATCAGCGGCAGGCCGAACTTCTCGGCGTGGCGCATTAGCCGCAGGGCCTTGCGGTAGCCCTCGGGATGGGGCATACCGAAGTTGCGGCGCATGTTCTCGCGGGTATCGCTGCCCTTCTGGTGGCCGATGACCACCACCGTGCGCTCGCCGAAAGCGGCGAGTCCGCCGACCACCGCCGGATCGTCGCCGAAGCGCCGGTCGCCGTGAAGCTCGACAAACTCTTCGCACAGCGCGAAGACATAATCCAGCGTATGCGGGCGCTGCGGCTGGCGCGCGCGGAGCACCCGATCCCAGGCGGTCAGTTGTTCCTGGTTCACCGTCGCGAGGTCGTGCTGCTCCATCAGGGCCTCCCATTGGCATAGGCCGCCGCCTGGCTCGCGGGCAAGCGCTCGGGCTGGCGCCGGCGGTCGTAGTGGCGCAGCAGACGCGCGAGCACGTCGCGCAGTTCGTTGCGCGGCACGACCATGTCAATCATACCGTGCTCGAGCATAAACTCGGCCGTCTGGAACCCGGCGGGCAGTTTCTGGCGAATGATCTGCTCGATCAGCCGCTTGCCGGCGAAGCCGATGTTTGCGCCCGGTTCGGCGATGATGATGTCGGCCACCGAGGGGTACGAGGCGGTGACGCCTCCGTAGCACGGGTCCACCAGCACGGCGATATGCGGCTGGCCGGCCGCGGCCAGGCGGTTGAGGGCCATGGTCACCTTGGCCATCTGCATCAGGGCAATGACCCCCTCCTGCTGGCGGGCGCCGCCGGAGGTGTTGATGGTCAGCAGGGGGATGCCCATCTCGGCGGCGCGCTCGGCGGCGCGGGCCATCTTCTCGCCGTAGACGCTGCCCATCGAGGCGCCCATGAAGCTGAAATCGCCCACTCCGAGGGCCAGCACGACCCCGTTGATGCTGCCGACGCCGGCGATCACCGCGTCGGCCATGCCGGTGCGCTGCTGTGACTTCTTGAGCTTGATGGCGTAACTTTCGTCGGGCGTCACGAAGCCGAGGGGATCGGTGGGCAGCAGGTGCACGTCCGTCTCGCTGAAGGAACCCACATCGAGGAGGCCGAGCCACTCGTGGGCGCTCATGCGCATGTGGTGGCCGCACTTGGGGCAGACCTTCAGGTTGTCGTACAACTGCTTCTTGTAGATGATCTCGCGGCAGGCGCTGCACTTGACCCACAGGTCATCGGGGATCTGCGCCTGCTCGGAGATCTCGGCCGACGAGAAGCTCTTCCTGCTGCGGCGGAACAACTCTTTCACGTCCGGGTGCTCTTTCTAAGGGTCAAACCCCGTGAATGAGTTCATAACCCTTTGTGTTGTACATCACAGATGGTCTGGATGGTATTATAGCATGGCTTTGACGCAACGAGACATGAACGCCGCGCTCATGCAGGGCCGATGCAACGTCCGCCTCCGGCGGGGGGATTGGGCCGGCTACGCCGACCAGTACGGTCATTTTTTGGTTTTGGTGGTGCAGCCGCCAGAACCAAAAAGGCTGAGTTTGATGGCTCGCCCCAAAGACGTTGCAGTGCCCCTGCGCACTGATGTCAGGGCCCGGGTGACGTCTGTGGGGTTTGCTTCAAACCTCAGATTGTTGGGTGGCGCTGGCGGCGCAGCCGCCCGATGCCCCGCCACCGGAGGCGGACGTTGCACAGGGCCCGGGCCGGCGCCCATGGTTCCCGAGACCTCACAGGTTTGCTAACCTGTGAGGTCCGGGTTCTTGAATGGAGAAAACCTATGCCCATCAAATCCGACCGCTGGATCCGCAAGATGGCCCTGGAGCACGGTATGATTGAGCCCTTCGTTGACGGGCAGGTGCGTGAAGGGATCATTTCATATGGATTGACATCATATGGTTACGATCTGCGAGTAGCTGATGAATTTAAGGTCTTTACGAATGTCTGGAACGTGATCGTTGATCCGAAACGGATCGATCCGCGGTCATTCGTGGATATGAAGGTCGATCATATCGACATCCCGCCAAACTCCTTTGCCCTGGGGCGCTCGGTGGAACGCTTCCGCATTCCGCGCAGCGTCTCGTGCATTGTGATCGGCAAGAGCACCTACGCCCGCTGCGGCATTCTGGTCAACATCACGCCGCTGGAGCCGGAGTGGGAGGGCTATGTGACCATCGAGATCAGCAATACCACGCCGTTGCCGGCGCGGATCTACGCCAACGAGGGGATCGGCCAGGTGATCTTTCTGGAGAGTGACGAGGTGTGCGAGGTTTCCTACGCCGACAAGCGCGGGAAGTACCAGGGCCAGGTGGGCATCGTGCTGCCGCGGATCGATCGCGGCGCCTGAGAGCGCATGCGGCGCGTTCCTGAACAGGAGGGTCCGGGAGGGTGAAGTTCTCCCGGACCCTTTCCGTTGGTAGGGCGGCTAACCTTCAAACCGGCGCGCCCAGGGCGGCAAGGGCCTGCCGGGTCACATCACGCACCTGGCTGTAGGTGATGGTGGCCAGGGCCTCGGCGGGCGCCATCCAGAGCGCCTCGCTGATGCCCTCGTCCTGGGCGGGCACGGGGATAGCGTGGTCGGCGCGGGCCAGGAAGTACGCGACTTCCTTTTCGCGCCACGCGCCACGTTTGAGGACCGGGTAGCACACGCGGGCCAGGGGGCCTTCGATGGCGCAGGCGATGCCGGTCTCCTCGGCAATCTCGCGCACCGCCGCGGCCTCCTCGGCTTCGTCTGGCTCAAGGTGGCCCTTGGGCAGGGTCCACGCGCCGTAGCGATCCTTGATCAGCAACAGCAGCAGTGAGCCGTCATCGCCACGGGTGTAGACGACGGCGCCGGCCGCGCGCACGGGCTTCTGGCTCATCGCAGGCCAAACACTTCACTGAGCTTCGTCTCGATGGTCACGAACCAGGCGCCGAGGCCGCTGCCGCTGGCCACCTGGGTCATGGCCTCGAGCCGGCCGGTAGCCAGCAGCACGCCGATGGCGATCATCAGCAGGCCGCCGATGACGCTGGTGGTGTGCAGGTAGAAGGCGCGGCCAAAGAGGCGCAGTTCAAAGCCGCGCCCGCTGATCATGCGCCAGAAGCGTGAGCCCTGGCCCAGGCGGTTGAAGAAGGTGGCGACGATGATCAGCGGCAACCCCAGGCCCACGGCGTAGATAAAGGCCAGCACCGCGCCCTGGAGCACCGCGACGTTCCCCGAGACGGTGAGCATGGTCATGAAGGTGCCGAAGAGCGGCCCGGCGCAGGCCGTCCACCCCAGGGCGAAGGTGGCCCCGTAGAGGTACGAGCCGAGCAGGGTGGTGGCCGGGCGCTCGTCGATCTGCATGCCGGCGAAGCCCTTGCCGAACATGCCCAGCACGCCGAAGATGATAATCACGATGCCCCCGATCACCTGTAGAAAATCGCGGCCGGCGAAGAGCAGCCCGGTCAGGGCGCTGATGGCGCCGCCAAGCAGGGTGAGGGTCGTGGCAAGGCCGAGGAAGAAGGCCAGGCTCATCACAAAGATGCCGTGGCGTTGGGCCTGGAAGGTAACCGCGAAGTAGGCTGGCAGGATGGGCAGGGTGCACGGCGAGAGAAAGCTGAGCACCCCGGTGAGAAACACGGGCAGGGCCAGCACGAGCACGCTCGAGCCGCCGGTGAGGTAGTTGACCGCGCCGCCGTTGTTCAGGCTGAGAATGGCCACGATCAACGCCAGTACGCCGATCACCGAGGCGGCGACCACCGCCCGGCGGGACGGGCCGCCTTTCTGTGGCACATCTACGGATGGAGAGGACATAGTGCGCTTTCGTCGTTCGTATGTGTGGTTGACCTGATCATTCCGACGTCGTTTCGCTGCGCAATCTTTCGGGGGAGATGCGGCGCGCGCAGCCCCTGGTGATCTATCCCCTCAGGCAGGGGTAGGCGGAAGCCCGGTTTCCCCGAGGTCGCCTCGCAACGCGCGATTACGCGCCCGCAGTCGTCAGGGGGCGCCCGGCGCGGCGCGCGGCGCGCGCATCGTCGATGCTGAGCGGCTGTTCGCCGGCGAAATAGAGCGTATCGCTCGGAATGTCGTAGCGGTAGCGGCGCCGGCGCCAGGCCCCGTGGGCATCGCGATAGACCAGCGTCACGCGCCAGAGGGGGGCGATTGGGTCGTAGACCTCCTCGGTGATGAAGACCGGCTGATCCGGCTCGAAGACAACCCGCAGCCGCTCGTGGCACGCTTCTAACGTGGCTGTATCGGGGGAGGCATTGACGCTCATGGTGTCGCTCCTGCCAGGATTCTCCTCCACAATGAGGAGCCTGTTCATACTCATTATACCATTCAGGTAGGGGTGTAGGGCAACCCTGTGGATCAACCCGGGGCCGTTGCAACGTCTTTTTGGGGTTGCCCCAGATCCCGGGTTTTTCGTTGGTTTTGGCGGCGTAGCCGCCCCACACTCCGCTGTTGGAGACGGACTTTGCTCCAGTGGTGCGACAATCTGGTTGTGGTAGATGGTTTTTTGCGGGGAGGGCTTCGCCCTCCCACGCCCCCTCCCGCCGCATCCATCACCATCATCGTGACAGCCCACTAGCTCTGGGGGCAACCCCGGAGCTACGTCAACCTCCATGGGGCAAGCCCCACACCCCGCCGCAGAAGATGGCCTTTGCTCAGGCCCTGGGCCTACCCGGTCGCGTAGGAACCTGGTCCCACAAGGACTATAGCCGGATAGGACTATGGTCCTATAGCCATGCTTTCGGGGGCTATGGTAAAAATTTGGTTAAAAGGAGGCAAAACAGGGGATGCTTATGGTGCGTGAGCTGATCGAGCCGACCATGGACGTGATGGATACGCACGTACTGCGCGAGTTCCTGGACATGGTTGGTCCAGATGGACCCGCCCTGTTGCGCAGTATTGTTGAAACCTACGCGATAGAGACGCCACCACTGCTTACGGCGCTGGGTCTGGCGCTCGAACGTGGCGACCCGCGCGCGGTTTCCCGGCTGGCCCACCGGCTCCAGGGAAGCTGCCTGAGCATCGGCGCCAGCGCCCTGGCGGCGCGCTGCGCCGAGCTTGAACAGGCCTGTATGCAGGGCCTGCCCCTCTCATCCGACCTCTACCTCGCCCTTGAGGAGCAGTTTGCCGCCACAACCGCGGCCCTCCGCGCCTTCGTTGCCAATCTGCCTTGAATCCGTCGCCGATGCGAGGTACGGGGAGAGCAGGTTTCCCCGCGCCCCTGCCAGAGGGGACGGCGCGTCCCTCCGCACCTCCCCCGAACGGGTACGCCATACGGTCGTGCGGCGCGACCAGATGGGGAAAAAAGACTGCGGAGGGGTCACAGACCCCTCCGCAGAACATTGCCAGGAGCGCGTGTGCTCACACCTCCATCACCATTGGCAGCACCATGGGGCGCCGCTTCGTCTCGCGGTAGAGAAACTCGCTCACCACGTCCTTGATCTTCCGGTTGATGAAGCTCGCGTCCACGCCCGCTCCGCTCACCACGCCGTTTCGCGTTGTGAGCGCGGCCCGGACGGCCTCTTTCGTCGCTTCGACGAGATCCTGGCTCTGGCGCATGTACACAAAACCCCGCGAAACCACATCGGGACCGGAGACCAGTTCGCCGGTGGCGCTGTCGATGCCCACGACGACGATCAGCATGCCATCTTTGGCGAGCATCTGCCGGTCGCGCACCACCACATTGCCGACATCGCCGACGGTCGTTCCATCCACGTAGATGTACCCGACGGGCGCCTTGCCGGTGACCTTGCCAAAGCCGCGGGCGAACTCCATAATCGTACCGCCCTCGGGAATGAGCACGTTGTCGTTCGTATAGCCGGCGCCCATGCCGACGGCCATCTTGCGGTAGAGCACCATGTGGCGATAGTCGCCGTGGAACGGCACCACGAACTCGGGGCGCAGCAGGGAGAGCACCAGTTTCAGTTCCTCCTGGGCGGCGTGCCCGGAGACGTGCACATTGGCCTGACCGCCGTAGATCACCTCGGCGCCGAGCTTGAACAGGTTATTAATGACCCGGCCCACACTGACCTCATTGCCGGGGATGGGGGTGGCCGAGACCACCACCGTATCGCCGGGTTTGATCTTCAGGTGGGGATAGTCGCGGTTGGCCATGCGGTTAAGGGCGGCCATCGGCTCACCCTGCGAACCGGTACAGATCACGGCGATCTGATCATCGGGATAGGCCGCCAGTTCATTGGGCCGGATAAGCGTGCCCGGCTCGGCGCGCAGGAAGCCCATCTCGAAGGCGATGCGTGAGTTGTTCTCCATACTGCGACCGGCGACCAGCACTTTGCGCCCGTAGGCTTCAGCCGAGTCGATAACCTGCTGGACGCGGCTGATATTGGAGGCGAAGGTCGCCACGATGATGCGCCCGGGGGCGATGGCAAAGATATTGTCGAAGGCTTCGCCGACGGTCTGCTCGGAAGGGGTATAGCCTTTCGACTCGACCCGCACGCAGTCGGTAATCAGAGCCAGGGGTTTACGCTGGCCCAGTTCGGCGATCTTCTGAATATCGGTGGGCTTGCCATCAACCGGGGTATGGTCGAGCTTCCAATCGGTCAGGTACACCACCAGGCCAGGGGGCAGGTTAATCGCGAAGCCCACTGCATCGGGGATCGAGTGGGCGATATGGAACGGTTCGACGGTGAACGAGCCGACCTGAAACGGGTCGGTATCATTGATCACCACCTGGGTGACCTTATCGAGGAGACGATGTTCCTTCAGCTTATTGCTGAGCAGGCCGTGGGTCAACCGGGTGCCGAAGATCGGCGGGAACCCAAGCTCAGCGATGAGGTGGGGAACGGCGCCGATATGATCCTCGTGGCCGTGGGTCAACAGGATGCCCTTGATTTTATCGGTCTTTTCACGCAGGTAGGTGATATCGGGCAGCACCAGATCAACGCCGAGCATTTCGGCTTCGGGGAACATGACGCCGCAATCGAGGATGAGGATCTCATCGCCGTACTCAACGACCCACATGTTTCGCCCGACTTCACCGGCGCCGCCGAGGGGAATCGTGCGCACTCTCTGTTTTGCCATAGGTGTTGGTTGAAGCCGAAGCACTGGCAGCGTTGGCCAGAAGGGGCTTCATCTCCTTTCTGAATTGTCACGAGCGGCGGGCAGGCGCGCTCATTGCCGGCCAGGCCGCGCCAGGCAGCGTGCCTGCGGGCCCGTGGCCGAAAGCCGGGTATGCAAGAGAGGCGCCGGTGGCAGGCGCCTCGATTCACCGAACCGGTTATGCTGGCGCGGGGGCGCGCTCGGCCCCGGAGGCTGCCTCGAGCGCGCCGCGGATCGCGGCAAGCAGTTCGTCACGTTCTTCCAGGTCAGGGTAGATCGGCAGGCGATCGGCGCCCCACGCCTGGCGATGAAGGAAGCGCGTCACGGGATGGCCAATCTGGGCGCCCGGATCGCTGTCGAGCAGCAGTTCATCGAAAGGTTCGTCGGCGTCAGGGTCAACCGGGTGCACGCTGCGGACGCAGTGCCACGGACAGACAACCTTGACCCCCAGGGTCTCGAAGCGCAGCCCATCAGGGGTAGGTGTATATGCCGCGGCCCACTCCGCCAGGAGCGCCCAGATCAGCAGCGGGGTGGCGACGATCAGCACCAGCATCAGCAGCGCCGGCACGACCTGACCAATGCTCAAACCCTGGGCCAGGCTCTCCTGGAGGCTGGGCCAGAATCGCACAGGGTTATAGCTGATCCGCAGGGTGCTCGCAAAGCTCCAGAACGCGAACACCCAGATCAGCAGCGCCGCGACAAGCAGCACCAGCACATTGCGTCTGCCTGTGGCGGAGAGACGGTAGGTTTTCATACCCTGACACGCCCGATAACCAGAATACCGATGCCCGGGCCTCAAAAGAGGCTCAATTGCTCCAGCGGCGGCTCTTCGTCGCGGGGCGAGGCCGCGGACGGCTTTGCCGTAGCTTCGCGTTCGGCCTCGGCCAGAATCTCCGGCAGCCGCCGGAAGTCAGCCTCGATCAACGGGCGGTTCTGTGGCTGGTGCAGAGCCGCCGCCGGGTGGATCATCGGCACGATCAGCCGCCCGTCTACCTTGCGCGGCTGGCCGTGGATGCGCGAGATCTTCTCGCCCGGCAAGAACAGGTTCATCGAAAAACGGCCGAGCGTGACAATGACGCGCGGCTGGAGCGCCTCGATCTGGCGGAACAGGAACGCCTGGGTGCAGGTGCTGATCTCGTCGGGCTGCGGGTCCCGGTTCTGTGGCGGGCGGCACTTGATCACATTGCCGATGAACACGTCGGTGCGCCGCAACCCGGCCATTGCAAGCAGTTCATCGAGAAACTGGCCCGCCGGCCCCACGAAGGGACGCCCGCGGCGATCCTCGTGGTAGCCGGGACCCTCACCGATGAACATGATCTTTGCATCCGGCGGTCCTTCACCTGGAACTGCATGCGTGCGCCCGATGTGCAGCGGGCAGCGCGTGCAGGTCTGGACTTCCCGGGCGATCAGTTGCAGGGTTTCAGCAGCACTCAACGGGCGCGCCTGTAGCTACTTCAAGCGTTATTTTACCTTTTGTATTATACCCGATCCTGACGGGCGGGTACAAGATGTCGCCCTGGGGTGGCAGGAAGTTCCGTTTGCCCCGTCACCAGGGCTGTGCTACGATACATAACACCGAACGAATCAGGCACATGACGGCGCAATGGAGCGCCACGGCAAGGGTGGATGGCCCGCCGGGGCCGTCCTGACAGGCTCAAGGAGGGTTCCGTGACCGCAACTGCCGCCTCTGACTCGACCGCCGCCACGCTGACCATTCACTCTACCATTCTCGATACAATTGGCGATACGCCCCTGGTGCGTTTGAATAAGCTGGCCCGCGGCATTAAACCGACCGTCGCGGTGAAGGTCGAGTTTCTCAACCCCGGCGGCAGCGTCAAGGATCGTATTGGCATCGCCATGATCGAAGACGCGGAGCGGCACGGCTTGTTGAAGCCCGGGGGCACGATCGTGGAGCCGACCAGCGGCAACACCGGCATGGGCCTGGCGATTGCCGCGGCGATCAAGGGCTACAAGTGCATCTTCGTGATGCCGGACAAGATGAGCGAGGAGAAGATCCGCGCCCTGCGCGCCTTTGGCGCCCGCGTGGTGATCACCCCCACCGCCGTCGAACCCGACGATCCGCGCTCCTACTATTCGGTCTCGCGGCGCCTGGCCGAGGAGACGCCCAATGCCATCCTCGCCGGCCAGTACTGGAACCCGGCCAATCCCGAGGCCCACTACCGCTCCACCGGTCCCGAGATCTGGCGCCAGACTGCCGGGCGCGTCAGTGTGTTTGTTGCCGGGATGGGCACCGGCGGGACGATCAGCGGCACTGGCAGGTACCTCAAAGAGCGTAACCCCGCCGTCAAGGTGGTTGGCGTTGACCCGGTCGGTTCGCTCTACACCCAATACTTCCGCACCGGCCAGCCCGGGCAGGTCCACGGCTACAAGGTCGAGGGGGTGGGTGAAGATTTCCTTCCCGCCACGATGGATTTCAGCGTGGTTGATGATGTGGTGCAGGTCAGCGATCGCGAGAGCTTTTTGATGACCCGGCGCCTGGTGCGCGAGGAGGGCATCTTCTGTGGCGGATCGTGCGGCCTGGCGGTCGCCGGGGCCTTGCGCTGGCTACGCTCGCCCGCCGCCGAGCACCTCACCGAGGAAGATCTGGTAGTCGTGCTGCTCCCCGACAGCGGCAGCCGGTACCTGAGCAAGATCTTCGACGATACCTGGATGCGCGAAAACGGCTTTCTGGAAGACGCCACGGTCGGCGATATGCTCGCCGACCGCGCCGGGGCCTTGATCGCCGCCGATGAAACCACCACCGTCGCCGCCGCCATCCGCCAGATGAAGACCCACGGGATCTCGCAGTTGCCGGTCCTTGACCGGCAGGGGGGCCTGCACGGGATCGTCAGCGAGAGCGATCTCCTCGATTATCTGGTGAACGGCGGTTCGATGGAGCATACCATCGAAAGCGTCCACACCCACGAGGTGGCTACGGTTACCTCCGATACCCCGCTGGAGGAGTTGACTTCGCTCTTCGGGCGCAGTAATGCCGCAGTGGTGGTGGACAACGGTCGCGTCGCGGGGATCGTAACGAAGATCGATGTGATCGATTTCCTCGCCTCGCGAAGCCGCTAGGCCTGTGACCGGCGCCTGCCGAAAGCAGTCTCTAACCTGAGGAAGACGAAAGCTGGTTTGACCCGCAGGTGGGGGGTTGGGAGCGTGAAGCCCTCAACGGGAGGGCCAGGTCCTCTCCGCAAACCACTGACCCGTCATCAATCGGTTGTCAAGCCAGCAGTACTTCATCCGAGCACAGGTGATGGGTCGGTCATCATCCGCCGAGGTCGAGGCATCGGCGCAGCCAATGGCCGGGCGCAACGAGCGCAACGCGGCAACGAGACGCGAACGCAGCAGTAGCAGGAAGGAGCACTCCTATGTTGTTTGGCGGCGGTAAGAAGAAGGAAGAAGAGGAGAAGGCGAAGGCCCAGCAGGAGCAGGCGGCCCGGGCCATGCGCCAGATGAGCGACCAGCTCGCGCAGAAGGGCAAGGAGATCGCCGATCTGCAGAAGCAACTCGAGGCGGCGAAGAAGGAGGCCAGCGCTGGCGATGCTGCCGAAAAGGCCCTCGCCGAGGCCCAGGCGCAGATGCAGAAGATGCAGGCGGAAATGGCCCGGCTGCAGGCGGAGGCAGCTAAGGCCCAGCAGGAGGCTGCCGCTGCCGCCAGCGCCGCCGCTGCCGGCGTGGCGGCCAAGGCCGGCGAGATGCTCGCCAGCGCGCCCGGCGGACTGGCCGTGGGAGCAACCGCCTACGTGCGCAGGACCGGCGGCCAGAACCTGCGCCTCCGCAGCGGCCCCGGTCTCGACACCAACGCCTTTGCCGGCCTGCCTCCCGGCACCTCGATGACCCTGCTGGAAGGCCCCGTCCAGAAGGACAACTACCCCTGGTGGCGCATCCGCACCGGCGACGGCCGCGAGGGATGGGTCGCCGGCACCGAACTGGTCACCCAGCCGGATTAGGCGGAGGCAGAGACTATCTCTCCTTCGGGAGGGCTTTCCTCGCTTAGAGGGGTATGGAGGAACCTGGTTCCCCCACACCCCTTCTTGCTCCAGACGCGAAGCTGAGATCAGGCCGGTTCGATCTCGATCCAGGCCCGCTGCACGTTGCCCACGGTCATAAAGAAGTCAAACATCGCCTTCATCAGGCCGTACTTCTCATCGAGAGCGTCCTTTGCCACGGCGACCTCCTCCGGCGCCAGCACGCGGGCGCGCGCCTCAACCGTAGGGCCGAGGGGCCGTCCGCCGCGATCCGATGGGCCGATCAGCACCCGGCCGTTGTTGCGGATGCGTTTGACCTTGCCCGAATCCATCGTCGTCATCACATAAGCTTTGCCATCGCGCAGGGCGAACCACACGGGTGTCTTGACGGCGTCGCCGCTCTTGCGGAAGGTAAACAGATTGGCATACTGGTGCCGATGCAGCACGGAGAAATCCGTGTTCTGGTCGGTCTGGGTCATAGGTCCTTGCTCTCCTTCTGGTCGTACTTTCATAATCACATTCTATTGTAACATGACTACGATCCGACCTGCGGCTCTCCTGGAGGAGGGTCGAGGCTCGTGCAAGGTCCTCGGGGCACGGCCCGAACCATGGTTCTTTCGGTGGTTCTGGCGGCGCAGCCGCTCCGCGTCCCGCCGTGGACGGAACGAGGGAAGGGTGTGGGGACGGCCTCGCTCTCCCCCACGTTCCTCATCTCTTCGTGGTGGATCTTCACCCCAGAAACGGCGCCAGGGCGTGGGCCAGGGCGGCCCATTCGGCGAGGGTGACGGTCTCGGCGCGGCGCGTGGGGGCGATGCCGGCGCTCTCCAGGGCCGCCAGGGCCTGCTCGCGCGAGATCTTGACCCCCAGCGCCGCCAGGCCGCTGGCCAGGGCATTGCCGAGTTGTTTGCGCGGGTGCAGGAAGCCGGCTTTGATCACCCGGAAGAGGGCGTTCACATCGGGCGCCTGGACCGGCGGGGCTTCATGGCGGCGCAGGCGCAGCACCGCCGAGTCGACCGCCGGTTGGGGGTAGAAACTGCTCGCGGGCACGCGAGCGACAATCTCCGGCGCGGCGTAGAGTTGCACCGCATGGGCGAGCACGCTCAGGGCGCCCGGCGCCGCCGTGATACGCTCGGCGACTTCCCACTGCACCAGCACCACGCTCAGGTCGGGCGGTTCGCGGGCCTCGAGGAAGTGACGCAACACGGGCGCGGTGATGGCGTAGGGCAGATTGGCCACCAGTTTGTAGGGCGGCCGGCGTTCGGCGGCGGCGAGGAGTTCGCCGGGGGTGACGCGCAGCACGTCGGCCTGCACGATCCGCAGCGGCGCGCTGGCGAATTCGTCGCGCAGGCGCGCCGCCAGGCGCTTGTCCAGTTCGACGGCGATGGTGAAGCCCGCGCGCCGGGTGAGTTCCCAGGTCAACACGCCGAAGCCCGGCCCGACCTCGACCACCAGGTCATCGGGCCGGAGGGCAGCGGCCTCAACGATGGTGGCGAGGGCCGCGGGGTCAACCAGGAAGTTCTGCCCCATGCCCCGCGTCGGGCGGAGGTCGAGGGCGCGCAGGGCGGCGCGCACGCGCTGAGGATCCAGGTAGGGGTTCACGACTCGATCGGCACGATCACCTTGACGGTCGTGCCATTGCCCGGGGTTGAGGCGATCTCGGCATGCCCGCCGACCAGGCGCGCACGTTCGTCAATGTTCAGCAAGCCGAAGGAGCCGCGCTTCTCGTAGGAGCGCAACACGCTCTGCATGTCGAAGCCGGCGCCGTCGTCCTGCACCACCGTCACCAGGTGATCCCCTTCGCGGCTCAGGCGCACCCAGATGTGCGCAGGGTGGGCGTGCTTCAGCGCGTTGTTGATCGCTTCCTGGATGATGTTGAACAAGGTGCCTTCGGCCTTGCTCCCCAGACGGACATCGTTCAGGTCACCGGCTTCCAGGAGGATGCGCGGTTCTTTGGCGCCACTTTTGAAACGCTCCAGATACTGCTCGAGGGTCGCACGCAGGCCCTGGCTCTCCAGCACGAGCGGGCGCAACTCGAAGAGCATGGTGCGCACTTCGTAGGTGGTGCGCTTGGCCAGGCTGCTGAGCTTGTCAAGCTCTTCCACCACGCGATCGGGGTCACGCTCCAGCAGGCGCTTGATAAACTCCACGTTCATGGTGATCGCCGCGAGGGCCTGGGCAGGGCCGTCGTGGAGATCGCGAGCGAGCTGGTGGCGCACCTGCTCTTCCTTGGAAATCAGCTTGTTGCGCTCCTCTTTCAGATCGAAGATCAACTGGGCGTTGTGCAGCGCCATAATCGCGTAATTGGCGAGGGCGGTCAGGTTGGCGACCTGTTCGCCGGTGAAGGGCTCGGGAGCCTCGCTGGCCACCACCAGCAGGCCGTAGGTGCGCATACCCGCGCGCAGCGGGATGAGACAGGCGTGCGCGCAGGCGCGCAGGGTCTCGAAGCTCTGCAAATCCGGTTCGCGGGACACATCGGGTACGATACGGGCCTCGCTGCTGCGCAGGGCCGCGAACAACCCGCTGCTCACCGTAATGCGGCGCGACTGATCGGCCGGCGCAAGCGACTGGCTGGCGGCGACGTAGAGTTCATCGGGTTGGCCGGAGGCCAGCAGCACGAAGCCGGTTGAAAAGGGCACCAGTTTGCGACTCTCGCGCAGCGTGGTCTCCAGCACCTGGCGGTAATCAACCGTCGTGGAGAGGGTATAGGCCACCTCGTAGAGCGAGCGCATCTGGTCGCGGTAGGCGCGCGCCTCGGCCAGGGCCTGCTCGGCCTGCTGGCGGGCCTGCACCACACTGGCGCGGTTGTTCTCGCTCCAGCGCTCGGCGAGGCCGCTGGTAAGCAGCGGTACAAAGACCAGGGTGAGGGCGCGCAGGCCCAGGGCCATGCTGTCGAGCGTGTTGATGGGAAGGGCGCTGTCGGCGGCGATAACCAGGCGCCATCCCAGAAAGGCGAACACGTAGAGCAGCGCAGCGAACAGGCCGGAGAACAGGCAAATCACCCGTGAGTGGCGGAGGGCCGCATTGATCAGCGGGATCAGGTAGAGTGGAAAAAAGACAACCACCTGTTCGCCGCCAAAGAAGGTCATCAGGGCGATGAACAGCAAATCGACGATATAGGCCAGGCCGAGCAGGTGACCGGCGGCGGGAAGGAACAGCGCCAGCGTGGTGAACAGGCTGAAGCCCGCGTAGGCCCAGAGCACGATCAGCAGCGGCGCGCTTTCGGCCGTGAGCGGCCACAGCGGCGCGCCGGTGAGCAGACTGGTCACCGCCGCCAGCAGGGCCACTGTTAACCAGCGGGCCAAAGTGTAGAAGCGCTCACCGCCGAGCAGGCGCCAGCGATCCACGCCCGTTCCGACTTGAGGCGCAAGGTTCCTTGCCGTCGTCGCCTTCACGGATCTCCTGCGAGTAAGAGCCTGTCGGGATGCCCGGGTTATCCGATGCCCTTCTGGGAGGGCCGCGTCTTCCCAGCCCTTCCCTTCAGGCAGGGGCGTGGGGAAACCAGGTTTCCCCACCCTCCTCTCCTTCAAACGATCGTGGAACGAGCGTTCCTGGGAGGACCACGCCCTCCCGGCCCCTCCCGAAGGAGTCATCCGGACAGGCTCTCCATAACGAGGAATGTGAGCGCGAGGCACTCACATCCCGGGCCAGGTTTACAGGGTCTTCAAGGTCTCAATGGTCGAACGCACCGCATCCGCCGACTTCTTGAGCAGGGCCATTTCCTCTTCGTTGAGGGGCAGTTCGATGATCTTCTCGATGCCGCCGGCGCCCAGGATCACCGGCACGCCGAAGTACATATCGGAAAGCCCGTACTGCCCGGTGAGATAGGCCGAGACCGGAATGAGCCGCTTCTTGTCCTTGAGAACCGCCTCGACCATCTGCGCGGTGGCCGCGGCGGGGGCGTAGTAGGCGCTGCCCGTCTTGAGCAGGTTGACGATCTCGCCGCCGCCCTTGCGCGTGCGCTCAACAATCGCGTCGAGACGCTCCTTGGGGATGAACTCGGTGACCGGGATGCCGCCGATCGTCGAAAAGCGCGGCAGCGGGACCATCTCGTCGCCGTGGCCGCCCATCAGCATCGCCTGAATGTCCTCCACGCTGACCCCGGTCTCCATGGCGATGAAGGTGCGGTAACGGGCGCTATCGAGCACCCCGGCCTGACCCATCACCCGCTCCTTAGGAAAGCCGCTGACCTCGGCGGCAACGTAGGTCATCGCATCGAGCGGGTTGTTGACCATAATGATCACCGCGTTGGGCGAGAGGGGCGCCGATTTCGAGATACAATCGCGGGTGATGTCGGCATTCACCTTGATCAGATCCTCGCGGCTCATCCCCGGCTTGCGCGGGGCGCCGGAGGTGACGAGAATCACGTCGGAGTTGGCGGTGTCAGCATAGTCGTTGGTGCCGGTGATCCGCGCGTCAAAGCCCATGATCGGCCCGGCCTGGTACAGGTCAAGCCCCTTGCCCTGGGGGATGCCTTCCACGATGTCGAGCAGCACGATGTCGCCGAGTTCCGCGGCGGCGCACCAGTGAGCAGTCGTGGATCCGACGAACCCTGCCCCGATAATGCTGATCTTCTTGCGCATACGTGGCCTCCTCTGCGTGGCTGATCGGCGGCCCTTCCCGCCACAAGCATCCTGTCAGGCACGGCGCCTACGACATGGCTGCATTGTAGCATAAGCTCTTCGGTCCGCCGCGCCGCGCGGCTGGCTGCCTGAGGTATTATAGAACCTCGCTGGCTCCACAGACGTACCGGAAGCGCGGCATGCCCTTGCCGCGACCATTGCGCCAGCGGCGGAGCCGCCGTTGTGGTATGCCGCCTCGGTTATGTTTGCAACGCACTTGCCTGGATGAACCACACCTCCACACCTCCACACCTCGACATCTCCACATACCACCTATGGGGGACCACGGAACGTTTGTCAGGCGGGGAACGGCCGGGTCCAAAACACGCCTGTATTCTACGGAGGGACCTATGTTCAGCCCCGTTCGCGCCGATTTTCCGGCCCTGGCCGATCTGACCTATCTCAATCTGGGCACCCACGGCTTGATGCCCGAACCAGCTTTGCAGCGTTATCTGAGCGCCGTTACGCGCTACGAGCGTGAGGGCTATTTTGCCCACTATGACCTTCTAGAGACCCGCGAGCGGGTGCGCGCCCGTCTGGCGGCACTGATCGGCGCCCCTCCCGCGGCTCTGGCCCTGACCGGCAATGCCAGCGATGGCATCAACCTGGTGGCCGCCGGCATCGCCTGGCATCCCGACGACGAGGTGGTGATCAGTGACCAGGAGCATCCCGCCGTCGAACATCCGTTTGCCTACCTGGCCGCCCGGGGCCGGCTGCGCCTGCGCCGCTTCTCGCTGGCGACGGACCCGCAAACCTCCCTGGACAATCTGGCCGCGGCGCTGACGCCACGCACCCGTCTGCTGGCCGTGAGCATCGTCAGTTCCCAGACCGGCGCGCGCCTGCCGCCTGGCGAGGCCGTGGCCCTGGCCCACGCCCACGGCGTCGAGACGCTGCTCGACGCCGCGCAGGCCCTGGGGCAACTGCCGCTCGATGTGGCCGCCCTCCGGTGCGACTACCTGGTGAGCAACGGGCACAAATGGCTGCTGGGGCCCAAGGGCGTCGGACTGCTGTACATCCGCCCTGACCGGCTGGAGGGTCTCACGCCGACCCACGTGGGCGCCGGGTCGCTGCGCGAGGACGCGCCCGTTCCGACGTTACAGCCAACGGCGGCGCGCTTCGAGTACGGGACGCGGGCCTTGCCCCTCTGGGAAGGGATGGACGCCGCGCTCGACTGGTGGCAGGGACGGGACGCGGCGGCGCTTCAGGCGCACATGGCGGCCCTGGCCGCTGAACTAAAGGCTCGTGTGGCGGCCCATCCGCGCCTGCGGCTGCTCTCTCCACGGCCCTGGGAGCACAGTTCGGCCCTGGTGAGCTTCCAGGTCGCGGATCAACCCGACGCCCTGGCGCTGCTGCGCGCGCTGTGGGCGCAACGGGTGCTGGTGCGCGCCGTGCCCGAACGGAACGCCCTGCGCATCTCGACCGGCCCTTTTAACGACAGTGGCGATCTCGACCGGCTCTTTGGCGCCCTGGAGCGGATCTAACGTGAAAATCCGATAGCCGCTAGCCGCTAGCCGCTAGCCGATAGGGCCGCAGCCCGCGGCGGCCGGACGCGGGCCGGTTTTCATCGGGCGGCGGGTACGCATCTACACCTCCACACCTCCACAAATCGGTTATGTCGAACCCTGGCGCGCCGGTCAAGCCGGAGCGCGCGTCTCGGCAACAATGCCCACTACGGTCATCCCCGCTCCGCCTCTGGTACGACGCCCCCACGGCGCGATCGGCGATCGCCGATCGCGCTGCGCGCCGACGCGCGGGGGCCTGCCGCGCGCTAGACTCCTGGTGGAAGTTGTGTGGATTTTGGATTTTGGATTTTGGACTCAGGAATTGGCGCTATGCCTGCGACGTCGCTGGCTATTGAGACCAACAGGCTGACCAGATACGATGGAACGCGCCGCAGCGTTGCCGGTGTAAGTCTGGCAGTTCCCTCAGGGGCGCTGTTGGGGTTGCTCGGTCCGCCTGGAGCGGGCAAGAGCACCCTGATCAGGCTGCTGGCGGGCCGTTTGCGTCCCAGCAGCGGGAGCGGCGCGATCTTCGGCCACGATCTGCGGCGCGAGCGGGGGGCCATTCGCGCGCTCACGGGCGTGGTCGCAGCGGCCCCGCCTCTGGCTGGCGGCCTGTCGTTGCGCGCCAATCTACGCCTCCTGGCCATGCTCAACGGACAGGGCGCGTGGGCGCCGGTGGACGTGACGCTGCGCCGGGTGGATCTGGAGGCGCGCGCCGCGGCGCTCGCCGGCGAGGCTTCCGAGGCCGAGCGCCGGCGCCTGGCCATCGCTGCCGCGTTGCTGGGCCAGCCGCGCCTGCTCCTCCTTGATGAACCGACCGTTGACCTGGACCCCGCCGGGGTTGCGGACGTGCATCGCGTGCTCAGGGGCCTGCACAGGGAAGGGTTGACGCTGGCGCTCGCCAGCCAGTGGGTGGAGGAAGTGGAGCGCCTCTGCACGCACGTCGCGCTGCTCCGAGAGGGCCATCTGCTGGCGCATGGCCCGATCGAGGCGCTCCTGCGCGGCGAGGATGCGCTGCTGATCACCGCCGAACCCCTGCCGATCGTCGCGGCGGTGGCGGCCCACTTCGGTTACGACGCCGTTCCGGCGGGCCACGGCGCCCTGCGGGTCGCGGCCAGCCCGGAGGCCGCGCCGGGGCTGATCGCCGCCCTGGTGAGCGCCGGGGCGCGTGTGTTTGAGGTGACCGCGGAGCGGCGTGGTCTGGGGCAACATCTGCCTGAACTGGAGGCGCCTGGAATGAGGTAGGGCTTGAGCAAAGTCCTTCCGCCACCGAAATAGGGGGTTGAGGGCTTGCTCAAGGCTTTGCAAAGCGCTGTGCACCCAGGATCCCCGGTTGACATCCAGACAGGAGATGTGCTAACGTCTGACCAGGTATCGAAGCGTGAAGGTTGACGCTGGCTATAGGAGATAATCAATGAAACTGACCGCGATTATTGAACGCGAAGGTGATGGATACGTATCCCTGTGCCCTGAACTGGATATTGCGAGCCAGGGTGATGCGATTGAACAGGCTCGGGACAATCTTCGAGAAGCGCTGGAACTCTTCTTTGAAACAGCATCGCCTGAAGAGATCGGGCAACGTTCGCGTGGCGAGATATTTGTGACCCAGATAGAGGTGGCCGTTGGGTAAGCTTCGAGCCCTTTCCGGCAAGGAGGTTTGTGCAATCTTGTCCAGGTATGGCTTCGTAGAAGTGCGCCGGCGCGGCAGCCATATCGTTATGCAGCAGAAGTCGTCTGAGGGTACGGTTACCGTTCCTATCTGATACCCTGACACTTTTAGTGTCGCTGTTTGGGGAGGCGGGGAGGGAGGCGAATGGGTGTCAGTGATGCGGAAAACGCGCTGAGACGTT
>DAOUDA010000172.1:0-3538 GCA_034431835.1 Chloroflexaceae bacterium
GGTCAGGCGTACAGGCGCGCTCGCTGCCGCACGGGTGAACGGTCCCTGTGGTCGCCTCCAGCGTGAACACCTCGCTGGTACGGATGACTGGGTGGCGCCTTCATCGTACCGGACAGGTGTTCACGCCGGGGCAGCGGCTTGCCGCCGACTTTGCATCAGCCCTGAGTTCGCCAGGGCCGATGCAACACATCTTCGGGGCGGGCCCCAGGACGCTGCATCGGCCCTGTGCCGGTCCGAGCGGGGTTGGGCACACCGGGTTTGCCCAACCCCCGCCAGATGGGACGGCTCGGGAGGGCGCAGCCTTCCCGGGAAAACCGATTGTCATCCCCACGGTGCGCGGCGCAACCACGCGGGGCCTAGGGCGTCGGAGGAGACGGCTGCGCTTCGGGCCGCGCGGGTGGCGTAACCACCGCCGAGGTTTCACCCATACGGTTGAGCAGCAAAGTCAGATCGGTATTTGGATCAACAAACCAGATGTTGCCATTATCCAGCATCTGGACCATCAACTCGCGTTTCCGCAACTCGAACAGCTCAGGATTCTCGCGCCAGTAGCGCCCCTCGATGGCCCGCACCTGAGCCTCGCGATTGGCCGCCTCCAGGGCCGCCGCGGTCTTGCCGCGCTCGCGTGTCAGGGCGACCTGGGCCTCCTGCTCCGCCTGGAACAGATTGTTGGCCTGCTGGGCCTCGATCTGCTCGCGCCGCTTCTGCTCGGTTTCGATCTGCACCTCCAGATTGGCCTTCTCGGCCAGCAGCCGGGCGTACTCCTCGCCAACCTTGATGTCGAGCACTTTCACATCGTAGATCTGAATGTAGAGTTGTTCACTGGGGCTACGCCGGCCGGCTTCACTGGTCGTCAAAAACTGGCGGATGCGCGAGGCAAAGCCGCCCCGGTCGGAGAGGGCCTGGTCGAGGGTGAATTGCGTACTGGCGCTCTTGAGCGCATCGTTGATGTAGCCATCGAGTGGCTCGATCAACTGCTCGTCGCGCACGCCGATCTCGCCGTAACTGGCCCGCAACGCATCAGGACTGGTGAGCCGGCTGTAGTCCACCTGAATGTCGATGTCGTAGAGTTGCTTATCGCTGCTGGCGACGTTCTGCGAGATGGTGCGGGTCTGCCGGCGGACGTTCACGACCTCGATCGTTGTGAAGGGAGCAAAGGGCCGGAAAAAGATCCCCGGCTCCTGCACGCCCTCAACGCGACCCTGGGTCACAATGATGCCCCGCTCGCCTTCGTTGACCTGGGCGAACTTCATCGTGGACAGACCGAGGCCCACCACAACCAGGATCAGCACCACCACGCCGATCAGACCCGTCCAGGCGCGCGAACCGCGCGCCCCACCCTGCTGTACGGTCATGCTCTGGCTCCTTCGTCAAGTTATGTCGAACGCTGGTTGACAGGCGCCGCGCACGGGGCACAGAGCGCCACGGTAGAGTAGCGCACGTCGATCATTATACGTTCCTGGTGCAACGAACGTGATCTTCACGCGCTTTTGCCGCAGGGCTCATGCACTATGGGGCAAGCCCCGGACTCCCAACCTTGTTGGGAGGGCTGCGCCCTCGCAAACCCTGCCACGAGCGGTTGAAGTGGGTGGGGAAACCCGAGTTCCCCCTGCCCGCCCTAACACAGACGCCTGCCACCCGGGTGGCAGGCGTCGTGACGAACAAGAAACGGTTCCGCTTCAACGCTGCAGCAGGCGCTCGGCGCGCGCGCGCTCGGTTTCGGAAAAACCGAGGGCCTCGGCGACGATGTACAGCGGGCGCCCTTTCACTTCGTCGTAGATCCGGCCCACATACTCGCCGATGATCCCCAGCGAGATGAGTTGCACGGCGCCGATAAACAGCACACTGGCCAATGTTGAAGCCTGACCGTAGAAGGCCGCATCCTGGGGCATGGCGCTGCCAAGACGCATGATAAACACCACCAGAATGAAGATCAGGCTCAAGGCGGCCACGATAAAGCCCAGGTACGTGGCCAGTTGCAGCGGCAGGTAGGAAAAACTGGTAATGCCATCGAGGGCAAACTTGAGCATCTTGCGGAAGGGGTATTTGGTGCTGCCGGCCTTACGGGCGTGGCGGGTGTAACTGACCCCCGTGCTGCGGAAGCCGACCCATACCGACAGCCCGCGCATAAAGCGATGATGCTCGCGGATGCGGTTCAGCGCATCCACCACCTTCCGGTCCATCAGGCGGAAGTCGCCCGCATCAACCGGCAGTTCAACGTTGGTAATCCTGGCGATCAGGCGGTAGAAGGCCGAAGCGGTCGTGCGCTTGAACCAGGTCTCACCCTCGCGTTCCTCGCGCACGGCGTAGACCACTTCATAGCCCTCGCGCCACCTGGCGATCAACTCGGGGATGACCTCCGGCGGGTCCTGCAGGTCCGAGTCAATCACAATCACGGCGCGGCCCCGGGCGTAATCCGTGCCGGCGGTGATCGCCAGTTGATGGCCGAAGTTGCGTGAGAAGTTGATCACCCGGACGCGCGGGTCCCGCTCGTGGATCGCCCGCAGGATCATGCCCGAGCGGTCACGGCTCCCATCGTTGACCAGCACCAGCTCAAACGGCTCGCCCAGAGGCTCCAGGGCGGCGATGGCGCGCTGGCAAAACTCTTCAATCAGCGCCTCTTCGTTAAACACCGGCGCCACCACCGAGAAGGTCGGTGGGCCAGGCTCCGTCACAAGCTGTAGTTCGGTGGCTACTTCGGTGGCCAATGACATGACAGCCTTTCCTCCAACCTGACGTGAAAATCCGATAGCCGATAGCCGATAGGGCCGCAGCACGCGGCGGCCGGACGCGGGCCGGTTTTCATCGGGCGGTGGGTACGCATTTCATGGACGGCTGACATGAAACATAGCCAGGAGGCATAGTTTGGGAGGGCCACGACCTCCCGGAGAACCCTTTTTCAATCCCGAAACCCGTGCCCGGCCCCCGGCGCCGGTTGGAGGGGCGTGGGGAAACCTGGTTTCCCCGCTCTCCAGCTCGACGGGAGGGTTCGGAAGGGCCGCGCCCTTCTGGAACAACCTCTCTTCACCCTGTCGTTGTGCGGCGAAGCCGCATACAGGACCGCTATGCAACCATCCGCCAACAACCTGCCCGATAGCGACCTGGAGTTGCTCTCGGCCTATATTGATAACGCGCTGAGCGTTGCCGAGCGCGTCAACCTGGAGCGCCGGCTCGCCGCCGATCCTCGTCTGCGCGCCGAACTGGAGGAACTCCAGGCCACGACGCGGCTCGTGCGGCGGCTTGCCCCGGTGCGCCCGCCCCGCTCGTTTACCCTTGACCCGGCAACGGCGCCACGACCCGCGCCGGCGTTCCGGTTCAACTGGTTCATGCAACTTGGCAGCGGACTGGCGGGCCTGGCGCTGGTGGTGCTTGCCACCGTTCAACTCCTTACCTCGGCCCCGGGCGCGGTTGGCGTCGCGCCCGCGGCGCCGGCGCCCGCGGCGGGCGAAGTGGCGCCCACAGGGGCGCAAACCTCCCCACAAGCCGAAATGAACGCGCCCGCCGCCACACCCGCCGCCGGGGCAGGCGTCGCCTCCAC
>DAOUDA010000173.1:0-2634 GCA_034431835.1 Chloroflexaceae bacterium
CACGCCAGTTTGCGATGACGTCCTGACGCCTCAGCGCGTCGGCCAATGGCCCGCGATCAGGCGATCAACACGGAGCGGGTAGACTACCGGATTGTGGATTGCCGTATATCGGGCGGCTGATGCGCCTGCGAGGTATTCAACAGGAAGCGGTGCACGGTTTATGACGCTGCACACCCGCGAGGGTCCAGCTTCACCTCAGCGCATCGCGCAACTCTTCCGGCGTTACCACGGCGTTGCCGAAGCGCCGCACCACCAGCGCCGCGGCGGCATTTGCCAGGCGCGCCGCTTCGATCGGCGCAATGCCGGCAGCCAGCGCCATGGTTGCCACGGCCACGAACGTGTCGCCCGCCCCGGTCGTGTCGTAGACCTCGCTGGTTTGCAGCGCCGGCACGTGGGTGTAGGCCACCCCCTCACCTTCCAGCGATAACCCCTCTGGGCCGCGGGTCACCATAATCAGCCGCGCATCCAACTCGGCGCGGAGCCGGCCAACCCCGACCCGAAAGTCGGCTTCGCCGCGCAGTGGTTGGTTCAGGGCCGCCTCGGCTTCGCGGTTGTTGCAGCGGAACAGGTCGGCCCCGGTGTAGTAGCGCGAGTTGCCCTGGGCATCCACGCAGAAGAGCGCCCCGTGCGCCTGGCACAGCGTCCGTACCGCCCGCACCACCCGCGGCGTCAACAACCCCAGTTGATAGTCGGAGCACAGCACCGCCGCATGGCCGGGTGTGAGGGCGTGGAGCATCTCCACCACTCGCGTCTCGTCCTCCGGCGCCAGCGGGGCGCGTTCCAGCCGGTCGAGCCGCGCCACCTGCTGCGGCAGGCGGGGCGCCTCGTCGGCCAGGATGCGCGTCTTGCGCGTGGTGGGGCGCTCGGGAACGACGATCAACCCGGCGGTATCAATGCCTGCCGCCTCGCACAGGGCGCGCACCTGCTCGCCCTCGCTGTCCGCGCCGATGATCCCCACCTGGGTGGCCAGGCCGCCCAGGGCCACGACGTTGCGGGCGGGATTGGCCGCCCCGCCCAGGATCACCTCGCGCCGCAGGAACTCCAGCACCGGGATGGGCGCCTCGCGCGAGAGGCGCGTCGCCCGCCCGTACAGGTACTCGTCGAGGGTCAGATCGCCGATGACCAGCACGCGCCGCCCCGCCAGGCGCGGGACCAGCGCGGCGAGAGCGGCGGCGGCGGGAGGGCGCGGCCCTCCCCGCGAAAGACTGTCCATTACCACCAGGTTGTCACACGACTGGTCCGAGCACACGTGATGGGTCGGCCCTTACCCCGTAAGGCCGAAGCATCGGCGCAGCCAGTGCTTCGGCCCTCCTTCACCCCAGGCTGGCGCGGAAGCGCCGCATACCCTCGACGATCTCCTCCTCGCTGGTGGCGTAGGAGAGCCGCAGAAAGCCCGGCGCGCCGAACGACTCCCCGCTCACGCAGGCGATGTGGGCATGGTCGAGCAGGTAATTGTTGAAGGCGTCGCTGCTGTCGCACACGATGCCGTTCTTCAGCGGCTGTCCCAGGAGGGCGCTGACGTTGGGGAAGACGTAGAAGGCCCCATCGGGCACATTGCAGGTGACGCCAGGGATCTCGGCGAGCAGTTCCAGGATCAGATCGCGGCGCCGGTGGAACGCGGCGACCATCTCGCGCACCGTCTCGTCAAGCTCGGGGTTGGGCGTGTAGGCCGCCAGGGCCGCGTACTGCGAGATCGAGGCGGTATGGGTGCTGGAATGGCTCTGAATATCCTTGATCGCCGTGATGATCGGCTGCGGCCCGGCCACGTAGCCGATGCGCCAGCCGGTCATCGCATAGGCCTTGGAGGCGCCGTTGACCACCAGGGTGCGGCCGGCCAGGTCGGGGGCCACGCGCAGGAGCCGGGCGTAGGGCACGTAGCTGATGGCGTCGTAGATCTCGTCGGTGATCACCAGCGCCTCGCTGCCGCGGATCACTTCGGCGAGGGCCTGGAGTTCTTCGGCGCTGTACACCGCCCCGGTGGGATTCGAGGGCGAGTTGAGGACGATCAGCCGGGTGCGGGGGGTGAGCGCCGCCCGCAACTGCTCGGGGGTGAGCTTGAAGCCGCTGGCCTCGCTCGCCATAGGTGTGACGGGAACTGCGCCCGCCAGTTTGGCCTGCTCGACATAACTCACCCAGTACGGCGCGGGGATGATCGCCTCGTCGCCGTCGTCGCAGAGGGCCTGGAAGGCCAGGTAGAGCGCCTCCTTGGCCCCCGTCGTTACCGTCACCTGGTTGACGCCGTAGCTCAGTCCCTGGTCCTCGCTGACGCGGGCGGCCACGGCCTTGCGCAACTCGGCGATGCCGCCGGCCGGGGTGTAGTGGGTGTAGTTCTTGTGGATCGCCTCAATCGCGGCGGCCTTGATCGGCTCGGGGGTGTTGAAGTCTGGTTCGCCAACGCTGAACGAGATCACCTTGACGCCTTCGGCGCGCAACTGCTGCACGCGGGCGTTCATCGCCGTGGTGGCCGACGGTTCGAGCTGGGCCAGACGCCGGGCCAGGCGGTACTGCGGTTGGGAGGACATGCGCAAGTCTCCTCTTGGGTTCTAACGTGAAAATCCGATAGCCGATAGCCGATAGGGCCGCAGCACGCGGCGGCCGGACGCGGGCCGGTTTTCATCGGGCGGTGGGTACGCA
>DAOUDA010000174.1:0-3454 GCA_034431835.1 Chloroflexaceae bacterium
CAGCATTCTCAGTACGGAGGTGGGCGAGCTCGTCACGCAGCGTCATAGCGCCAGGTATACCAGACCGCCAGGAGAAGTGTGAACACTTACGGCGTGAGAGGGCCAAGCCCTCTCGCGCCCCTTTTGCGAATGGGAGGGCACAAGGATGCGAGGCCCTCCTATGCCCTCCCGGAGAGGGGTTTTCGGAGGGGCAAAGCCCGTCCGAAAACCCCTGATGCTTAACCTCCCAGTTCCGACATGCCCCGCAGAGTGGGCAGCACACCTTCGGGTAAGCCGTGGCCCCAGGGCTTCAACTGCACCGCATGGCGGATCAATTGCTCAACCTCGGCCCGGGTCGCCCCGGCGCGGATGGCCGCCCGCAGGTCCACCTCATCGTCGCGGAGCAGGCAGAGGTGGAGGCGTCCGTCGGCGGTGAGGCGCATACGGTTGCAGGTGGCGCAGAAGGGGTCGGTGACGGCGCTGATGAAGCCGAGTTTGCCCGGCGCGCCCTGGATGCGATAGCGCCGCGCCGGGTCGGCCGGATCCTGCCCGTAGGGGATCAGCGGGCCGAAGTGGGCCTCGATGCGGGCGATCAGTTCGGCGGTGCTGACCACGCCCTCTTCGGCCAGGCCGGCCACGCCGGTCAGCGGCATGACCTCGATGAAGCGGAACTCCCAGGGGTGTTGCGTGGTCAGGGCGGCAAGCTGTACCACTTCGTCGTCGTTCATTCCGCGCACCACCACCGCGTTGAGCTTGATCGGATGCAGGCCCGCTTCGTCGGCGGCCTGAATCCCGGCCCAGACCTCGTCGAGGTTGCCGCCGCGGGTCATCTGGCGGAACTTCACCGGATCGAGGCTGTCAATACTGATGTTCACCCGATCGAGACCGGCAGCCTTGAGAGGCGCGGCCAGGCGTCGCAGCCGCAGGGCGTTGGTGGTCAGGGCGATCTGTTCGATGCCGGAGATGGCCTTCATTGCGCGGATCAACTCGACCAGATCCTGACGCAGGGTCGGCTCGCCGCCGGTGAGGCGCAGCTTGCGGAACCCGGCGGCGGCGGCGGCGCGCACGACCAGCAGCAACTCGTCGTTGGTCAGCAACTCGGGGCGGGGCTGGAAACGCATCCCCATCGCCGGCATGCAGTAGACACAGCGCATGTTGCAGCGGTCGGTCAGCGAGATACGCAGATAATCGATGCGCCGGCCAAAGCTATCGTGGGCGGGAACGTCGGTTGGATAGTGTGGAAGGCGCTGCGGCTCGTAGAAACTGATCGGGACGACGCCCTTCATCGGGTGTTCGTTCGTCATGACACGCCTCATTGCGATGGGAGGTGTGGAGGTGGGAAGGTGGGGAGGTGGGGAGGTGTGGGCATTCGCCTGTAACTCCCCGCACCTCTACATCGCTACCGCTCTTCGGTTCCAGGCCTCTGCATCCCTACACCTCTACACCTCCACAGTCCCACAAACACACCTACGCGGCGGCGAACTTGAGCACACTGATCCGCGCGGCGAGTTGGCGCGCAATCTGGCGGAAGACCTCGGCATAGGCATCGGGGGCGTCGCTGATGACCGCGGGCGCGCCGCTGTCGCCGCCCTCGCGTACGGCGATGCCCAGGGGAATCTGGCCCAGCAAGGGCACGCCCAGGCGCGCCGCGAGGCGCTCGCCGCCGCCCACGCCGAAGATGTCGTAGCGCTTCCCGGTGTCGGGGGCCACAAAGTAGGCCATGTTCTCGACGATGCCCAGCAATGGCACGTTCACCTTCTTGAACATCTCCATGGCCTTGATCACATCGGCGGTGGCCACGGCCTGCGGTGTAGTGACGATCAGACTGCCCGTCAGGGGCAGGCTCTGCGCCAGGGTCAACGCCACGTCGCCGGTGCCGGGCGGCAAATCGATGATCAAGTAATCGAGGGGCGCCCAGTCCACATTGTAGAGAAACTGCCGGAGCAACTGGCTGACCATCGGCCCGCGCCAGATCACCGGCTGGCTCTCGTCAATCAGAAAGCCCACCGAGATCAGCTTGATGCCGTGGCCCTCCAGCGGGATCATCATCGCCTCACCCTTCTCATTCTGAAAGGCTTCGGGCTGCCCGCGCACCCCAAACATCAGCGGCATGCTCGGCCCGAACACATCGGCGTCGAGCAACCCGACCCGCGCGCCCTCCAGCCCCAGGGCCACCGCCAGGTTGGCGGCGACGGTGCTCTTGCCCACGCCGCCCTTACCGGCCGCCACGGCGATCACGTTCGCCACCCCGGGGATGGGCGCCTGTTCGGGAATGCCTGCCGGGCGGCGCGTGTTGGCCGTGAACTCGATGCCGACCTCCTCTACCCCTGGTAACGCCCGAACGGCGGCTTCCGCCTCAGCGTGAATCTGATCCTTGAGAGGGCAGGCCGGCGTGGTGAGTTCGATGGTGAAACTTACGGCTCCGCCGTTGATCTTCACGTCCTTGACCATGCGCCGTGAGACAAGGTCGCCGCCGAGCTCCGGCTCCTGTACCTGGCTGAGGGCGGCAAGCACCTGCTGCTCGGTGATCTGGGGCGTGCCGCGCGTGAAGAGACCCATGGAATGTGCTCCGGAATACTCGCTGGAGGTATTGGTTCGTGGCGATGGGATACGTTACCTTCTATTATACCAGAGAATTACGAAAGATGCGTCTGTCGAAAGTCGCCGGGGCAGGGTCCGCCTGCGGCAGTAGGTTCAGGGGGCCACGCCGCCCACCAAGCACCTTTTTTCGTCGGCTCTGGCAGCTAAGGCGCCAGAACCAACGAAGAACCTGGAGTTTGAGGCGTGCACCGAAGACGCGCAGGTCTTCATGAAGATCAAGAATAGAAAGCGGTATTCGCTCTGTAGCCCGGCGGCTGAAGCTGCGGGCTACCGATGCGCAGACCGCCTTCGCGGGCTATACCGGACTCAATGTTTAATCCTCATCAAGACCTGTGAGGTCTTCACGAACGATCGCCGCCGCGCGTTCAGGAGTCACGCGGGCATAGCGACGGTTGCCGGGTAGAACGAGCAGATTCGGGCCGTGGTCGCAGTGGTCCTGGCATCCGCCGAGGCACAGTTCGACGACGCCGAGCAGTCCAGCCTCCCACAGGGCATTCTCAAGGGCCTCACGTGTGCCGGCGGCGCGCGCCGCGCAATGGGGACCGGTGCAGAGGTAGAGGCGATAGGGCATGGCTGCCTCGCTATTGCGGCGCATCAGCGTATGTTATTGCCAGACGCGCTGGCGCAAAACGATGCCAGCGCCGTTGTTGACGGTGCGGTGCTCGGCATGGTAGCACCGCGCTGGACAGGAGGCAATGCTTGATGGTCTGTAAAGTGAGCTTTGTGGCATTTCCGCCCCCCTCCCAGTCTCCCCCAACGGGGGGAAGAGCCGGCCTCCCTCTCCCGCAGGGCTTGAGCAAAGTCAGAGCCGCCCGGCGGCGAAAGCCGCTCGGGCGAAGGCGCGGTCGATCGCGTAGGCAACCTGGCGTTGTGC
>DAOUDA010000175.1:0-11366 GCA_034431835.1 Chloroflexaceae bacterium
GAAGCGGCGCCCGCCGATGAGAAGGCCGCCCGCCTCGCCGCCATCCGGGCGAAGAATGCGGCCAAAAAAGGCGCTGAGGGCGCGCCAGCGCCCCAGGCCGCCGCCGAACACCCCCCTGCCGCTGGAACCGCCGCGCCCGCGGAGGAGGCCGCCACGGGCGCAGGGGCCGCGCCCGCCGATGAGAAGGCCGCCCGCCTCGCCGCCATCCGGGCGAAGAATGCGGCCAAAAAGGCGGCTGAGGGCCACGATCCCGAGGGAAGCTAGGCCATGGAGCGAGGCTGGTTCAATCTGCCCCCTGGCGTCCGGGCCATACGTTGCCTGTGCATCGCCGCGGTCTACGCTTTTATCGGGCCATCAGACCGGGTAGGGGATGCCGGATCGCTGCGCTTCCTGTTCGTGCGCCGGGGGCATAGCCTCGCCTGGGTGTTGTTGGCCCTTATGTGCTCACTAAAGGCTTTCGGCAACCCGAGTATGGCGAACCTGGGTAATCTGGTTGGCCTGCTCGCCCCGCTGGTCCACACGGCCTTTGTCGTGGCGACCTTTTTCTGGGTGTGATGCCACGTTCAGCGAGGATAGTGTTCACATCTGCCGAACACGTTCGCACCGCAGAGGGCGGGAAGGGCTTTCAAAACGTTCACCCTCTACGTTCCTCTGCGCGCTCTGCGGTACATCTGAACAGGTACTCAGCGAGATACCCACGGTGCGCGCAGTCATAGCCGAAACGTAGCTAACCGGCGCGGGTGACAGCTTTCGGCCCACAAGGGTCGGTCCCGGAGCTCCGTATGTACGATATCGTCAATAGCCTGATTAATGTGGCCTTCGGCTGGGGCTGGCCCGGCTGGGTCATCGCGCTGATCAGCCACCTCGCCGTCACCACCCTGCTGTTCGCGATCGCGCCGTTTCAGATGCTCTTCCTGACCTACTACGAGCGGCGCGCCATCGCGCGGATGCAGGACCGCATCGGCCCGAACCGGGTCGGCCCGGCGGGCCTGTTCCAGCCCATCGCCGATGGCGTGAAGATGTTCACCAAGGAGGACATCGTTCCCGCCGCCGCCGATAAGTGGGTGCATTTTCTGGCGCCCTGCGTGGTGGTCGCCCCGACCATGCTGATGTTCGCCGTGCTGCCCTGGGGTCCGGGGATGGTACCGGCGGATCTCAGTGTGGGGTTGCTGTTCTTCTTCGCCATTTCGTCGATCAGCGCGGTGGGGCTGCTGATGGCCGGCCTGGCGTCGAGCAACAAGTTCGCCCTCCTGGGGGCCATGCGCGCCGTGGCCCAGATGGTGAGCTACGAGATCCCCGCCGTGCTTAGCCTGCTGGCGGTGGTGATGCTGACGGGCACGCTCTCGGTCGTGCAACTGATCGAGGCCCAGGCGGGCCTGTTCATCAGCAGCGCCGATGTGCCCGGCATTCCCGATCTGGGTCTGGGCTGGTTCATCTTCACGCCGGTGGGGTTCCTGGCCTTCATTGTCTTCTTCATCGCCGCCCTGGCCGAAGGCGAACGCACGCCCTTCGATATTCCCGAGGCCGACTCGGAGATCGTCGCCGGGTACATGACCGAGTACAGCGGCATGAAGTTCGGCCTGTTCTACCTGGCCCAGTACGTGCTCAACTTCCTGCTCTGCGCCATCGCCGCGGTGATCTTCTTCGGGGGCTGGCAGGGTCCCGGGGTGGGCTGGCTCTACGCCCAGGCCATCTCGTCGGCCAACCCCGACGGCAACTGGGTCTTCAATGTCCTGGCCGGCTTCCTGGGGGTGTTTTACCTGCTGGCCAAGACCTACGCCTTTTTCTTCGTGATGGTCTGGGTGCGGGGGGCCTTCCCACGGCTGCGGGTGGACCAGTTGATGGACTTTGGCTGGAAGTTTCTCATTCCGCTCACCCTGGTGAACATTGTGAGCGCAGCGATCTGGGTGGCGCTGCTGCGCTGGGGTCCGGAGCAGGGCATCACCTTCACCCAGAACTGGGCGCCCATCCTGCGCTGGGGGGTGGCCTTCGTCGTGACCCTGGCGGTGAACGTCGGCGCCTACATCGCGCTCGCGCACATCTTCGTCGCCGCGCAGGCCGAGCAGGGCCGGATCGACCTCGATGAGTACCGCGACACGCTGACCGCCACGCTGCGGTAGGGGGGCTATGGCAACGGTCATCCAGATCATCTTCGGGCTGATCGCGGCCCTGGTCGTTGGCGCGGCGGTGATGGTGGTGACGGTGCGCAACGTCATCCACGCGGCCCTGTGGCTGATCGCCTGCTTCTTCGGCGTCGGGGCGCTGTACATGCTGCTCGAGGCGGAGTTCCTGGCCGTCGTGCAGGTGCTGGTCTACGTCGGCGCAATCTCCATTCTGATTCTGTTCGCGATCATGCTCACGCGGCAGGTGACCGGGGAGGGGGTGCGGCAACTGGTGGGCGGGTGGCGCCTCTGGCTCACCGCGGCGATCAGCGCGCTGCTCTTCGCCGTGGCGATCGTCCCGACCGTCATTTCGCATTCCTGGAACATCCCCGCGCCGCCCGGCCCTCCCGGCACGCCCGAGCCGCTGGCCGGGGTGGCCGAACTGGGGCGCGCCTTCGTCTACGAGTTTCTGTTGCAGTTCCAGGTGGCCGGCGTGCTGCTCACCGTGGCGCTGATCGGCGCGATCGTGATCGCCTTCGAGGAGCGCGCCCGCCGCCGCCGTGTGCTCACCCTGGCCGAGGAGCACGAACTCCGCAAGCGCCTGGCGCAACCGCCGCCGGTAGAGGCCCCGGCGGGCGAACCGGCGCCCGCGCCCCGGGCCACGCCGATCAGTGAAGGGGAGGTGCAGCAATGACGGCCGCGGTTCCACTCGAGGCGGTGCTGGTTGTCGCCGGGGCCCTGTTCTGCATCGGCCTGTTTGGGGCCCTCTCGCGGCGCAACCTGGTCGGGGTGCTGATGGGCGTCGAACTGATGCTCAACGCGGTGAACATCAACCTGGTGGCCTTCTGGCGCTACCTGGAGCCGCGCTTCATCACCGGGCAGACCTTCGCCATCTTCATCATCTGCGTCGCCGCCGCCGAAGCCGCCGTGGGCCTGGCGATGGTCATCGCCATTTACCGCAACTGGCTCACCGTCAATGCCGATGCGGTCGATTCGTTGAAGGGGTGAGGCGATTTTGGATTTTGGATTTTGGATTGCCGTGTAACGCTACTTTGTCACGTTGCCCCTGGCGGGGTTGCGGCGGCCGCAGGCCCCGAAGATCCTCCATTCCCTGTGCGGCGCGGCTTTGCCGCACCAGGAAGAGGAAAGCCCGGAGGGGGGATGCAACCCCTCGGAACCGCCTCGCAGCGGAAGCCGGGCCATCGTTGCAGGTCGATCGTTTCAAGAAACGCTATAGAGTGTTGAGCACGTTTGTACCGCAGAGGGCGCGGAGGGCTTCAAAAAGCTCGTCCTCTGCGTACTCCACGGCTGAACACGTACCCGTTGAACCGATGTGAGGATGGCGCATGGCTCTCTTTCTCCAACTGGCCTGGCTCATCCCGGCGCTGCCGCTGCTCGGCTGCGCGCTGATCACCTTTACGCCCCTGCGCCACAGCAAGCCCGCCAGCGGCTGGACGGCCATCGCCCTCATGCTGCTGGCGACGGTCCTGGCGGTGGGCCTGCTCGCCGCGACGGCCCAGGGGCTGGCGCTGCGCGAGGGGCAGGTGGTGAGCCTGGCCGGCGGCCACGGCGCGGAGGAGCACGGCGCCGCCAAAGAGCACGGCGAGGGTGAGAAGCACGGGGCCTTCGCCTTTCCCGAGCCGAACCTGGTGCAACGCATCACCTGGGCGCCCACCGGCAGCAGCGTGTTCACGATGGGCCTCTACGTGGACACCCCCGTGGCGGCCATGCTGGCGATGGTGACGATCACCTCGACCTGCATCCACCTCTTCTCCCTGGGCTACATGGCCGCCAATGCCCGCCAGAGCCGCTTCTTCAGCTTCATCTCGCTCTTCACCGCGGCGATGCTGCTGATGAGCATGGCCGATAATCTCCTGCTCTTCTTTATGGCCTGGGAGATCATGGGCCTCTGCTCCTACCTGCTGATCGGCTTTCTCTACGAGCGCCCGCAGGCCTACCGCGCGGCGATCAAAGCCTTCATCGTCACCCGCATCGGCGACGTGCTGATGCTGCTGGGCCTGGTCTACCTCTATACGCAGGCGGGCAGTCTGACCCTGGGGGTCAACGAGGGGGAGATCTTCAACCCGGCGTTTCTGGAGCGCATCGGCGCCGAGCGGGGCTTCTTCGGCCTGAGCCACGCCACCGGCATCGCCCTGCTGCTCTTCTGCGGCACGATCGGCAAATCGGCCCAGTTCCCCCTGCACGTCTGGTTGCCCGACGCGATGGAGGGGCCGACGCCGGTGTCGGCGCTGATCCACGCGGCCACGATGGTGGCGGCGGGGGTGTTCCTGGTGGCCCGCACCTACCCCATCTTCCTGGCCGACGGCGGCGCGGCCCTGGGGGTGGTGGCCTTCATCGGGGCCTTTACGGCTTTCTTCGCCGCCACCATCGCCGTGGCGCAGTACGACATCAAGCGTATTCTGGCCTACTCGACGCTGTCGCAACTGGGCTTCATGGTCGCGGCCCTGGGTATTGGCGGCTGGGTCGCCGCGCTGTTCCACCTCCTGACCCACGCCTTCTTCAAGGCCCTGCTGTTCCTCGGCTCCGGCTCGGTCATCCACGCCATGGAGGCCACGCCGGCCATCGAGCGCCTCCACCACAAGGACGAGTACGCCGCCCAGCAAACCGCCCAGGACATTCGCAATATGGGCGGGCTGCGCGCCCATCTGCCCTGGACCTTCTGGACCTACACCGCCGGCTACCTGGCCCTGGCCGGTGTGGTTCCCTTCGCCGGGTTCTGGAGCAAGGACGAGATCCTGGCCGACGCCTTCAAGGGCGGGCACTGGATCGTCTTCAGCGTGCTGGTCGTCGCGGCCTTCCTCACCGCCTTCTACATGACCCGCCAGTGGCGCCTGGTGTTCTTCGGGAACTTTCGCGGCGAGCACCCGGTGGTGTTCCACAACCCCGAGGCGCCCCGCAAGGCCGCCCATCACGCCGATGAGCATCACGACGATCACCAGGAGCGCCACGGCATCCACTGGCACGAGGACCCGACGATGACCGCCGCCCTGGTGGTGCTGGCCGCCTTCGCAGTGACGGCGGGCTTCTTCAACCTGCCCTTCGCCATCCCCGGCGGCCACTGGTTGAGCGACCTGTGGGGCCAGGAGGCCCTGCCCTTCAGCCCCCTGGTGGCGGGCGTCTCCCTGCTGGTGGCCCTGGGCGGCATCGCGGCGGGATGGACGTTCTACCGCGGGGCCTTCGCCCGCGCCAGCGACGCCGACCCGCTGGCGACGCGCGCGCCGGGGCTGTTCCAGGTGCTCCACGAGAAGTACCGGGTGGACGAACTCTACCAGGCCAGTTTTGGGCGCCTGGTGGCGGTGCTGGCCCTGGTGTGGGCCTTCATTGACCAGATCCTCAACCGCGTGATTGACGGCATTGGCCAGATCACCCTGTTCGTGGGGCGCTTCAACTTCATCGTGGACGATACGCTGTTCAATGACGGCCCCGACGCGCTGGCCGGCGGCACGGTGGCGACGGGTAAAAACACCCGCCGCGTTCAGACCGGCAGGGCCCAGGATTATGTAGGCTACGTCTTCGCCGGGGTGGTGGTGCTGGCGGTGTTTTATCTGTATGTGTTGCGGCGGTGAGGCGGGGGACGGGGAAAGCGGGTTTCCGCGTCCTCCGTTACCGTCTTGTACCGACCCGTCCCCTCCCTGACCCTCCCCCGCCGGGGAAGGGAACCGGGCCCCTCCCCCCAGCGGGGGGGGCTGGGGGGGAATGCCGAGAACCGTAACGCACGTGCGAAACTATTAGCAGGCAGGGGCACGGGGAAAGCTGGTTTCCCATCTTCACATCAGGAACGCATCTATGGATCTGCCCGCATACCTGATCCCTTCACCCGATGGCGTGCCGTGGCTGACGCTGCTGGTGCTCTCGCCGCTGGCGGGCATTCTGCTGGTGGGGCTGGCCGCCGCCCTGCGGCTGGACGACCGGGTGGTGCGCCTGGGCGCGACGGCGTGGACGGGCGTGCCCCTGGCCATCGCCCTGGTGGTCTGGTCGCGCTTTGACCCCACGGCCAGCGCCGGGGGCCAGGGGGCGGTGCAACTGGTGGAGAAGATCCCCTGGATCCAGGCCGTCCGGGTGGACTACTTCCTGGGGGTGGACGGGTTGAGCCTGCCCCTGGTGCTGCTGACGACGGTGATCGCCCCGGTGGCCATGCTGGCCTCGTGGCGGCTCACCGACCGGGTGAAGGCCCACTACGCCCTGCTGCTGCTGCTCCAGGCGGCGATGCTAGGCTTCTTCGTGGCCCTGGACTTCTTCTTCTTCTTCATCTTCTGGGAGTTCAGCCTGGTTCCGGCCTACTTCCTCATCCAGCTCTGGGGGCGCGAGAACCGGCGCTACGCCGCCTTCAAGTTTTTTGTTTACACCATGGCCGGCTCGATTGGCATGCTGCTGCTCTTCCAGGTTATCTACCTGTCAGTCCGGCAGGCGGGCTTCCCCACCTTTGACCTGATCGCCCTGGGGCGGCTGGGCCTGGGCCTGCCGGTGGAGGGGGTGACGAGCACGTTCCGCGACATCCTCTTCGCCTACATGGAGCAACTCGGCGTGGCGAACGTGCTGGGGCGCTACCCGCTGCTCTACACCAGCATCGCCTTCTGGGCGATCTTCATCGCCTTCGCCATCAAACTGGCGGTGTGGCCCTTCCACACCTGGCTGCCCGACGCCTACGCCGAGGCCCCGGTGGCCGGCAGCATCCTCCTCAGCGCGGTGATGAGCAAGATGGGGGCCTACGGCATGCTGCGGATCATGCTGCCCTTCGTGCCCGACGCCAGCCAGTACTTCGCGCCGGTGATGGGCGCCCTGGCCCTGGTGGGGATCGTCGCCGGCGCGTTTGGCGCCCTGGCCAACGTGGGCGGCGACCTCAAGCGGCTGATCGCCTACACGTCGATCAACCACATGGGCTACGTCATGCTCGGCATCGCCGCCGCCGCGGCGCTGCCCGGCGGCGCGGCCCAGGACAGCCGCGCCATCGCCCTCAACGGGGTGATGGTGCAACTGGTGGCCCACGGCCTCTCCACGGCGGCCCTGTTCTACCTCGCCGGCGCGCTGCACGCGCGGACGGACACCTGGAGCCTCAACGATTTCGGCGGGTTGCGGGTGATTGCGCCGACCTTCGCCGGGGTGATGGGCACGGCCATGTTCGCCAACCTGGGCCTGCCGGGGCTGGGCGGCTTCGTGGGCGAGTTCTTCATCTTCCGCGGGGCCTGGGCGACCCTGCCGCTCTTTACCGCCCTGGCGACCATCGGGCTGATCGTCACCGCCCTGGCGCTGCTCTTGATGTTCCAGCGCCTCTTCCTGGGGCCGCTGAACGAACGCTGGAAGGGCCTGGCCGACCTGCGGCCCGCCGAGTTCTGGACGATGATGCCGCTGCTGGCGCTGCTGCTGCTGATCGGCGTCTATCCGGGGCCGTTAATGAGCCTGGCGAACACCACCGCCACCCAACTCGTCGCCGTGTTTCAGCGGGTGCTGAGTTGACCGTATCTGCGGGCGCGCCGCGCCCATAGCGGGAGCGCGCGCTCCCTTGAAAGCACGTATGGGCCTGTTCACGCTTCCGACCACCATCCCCTGGTTGAGCCTGATCTGGCTCAGCACGGTCGTGCCTGCCGCGATCATCGCGCTCATCCCCAATCGCCGGGCCGAGGCCATGCGCTGGACGGGGGCGATCTTCGCCCTGATCTCCCTCGTGCTCTCCCTGCTGGTCTGGCTGGCCTACGACCCGCTGCGAGGCGGCTTCCAGTTCATCGAGCGGCTGGAGTGGATGCCCCAACTGGGCATCTCCTACCTGCTGGGGGTGGACGGGATCAGCCTGCCGATGCTGGTGCTCAACGGCGTGGTGATCTTCACCGGCGCGCTGATGAGCTGGAACATTGAGGAGCGGGTCAAAGAGTACTGGGTGCTGCTGCTGTTGCTGACCACCGGGGTGTACGGGGTGTTCGTCGCCCTCGACCTGTTCCTCTTCTTCGTCTTCTACGAACTGGCGGTGCTGCCGATGTACTTGCTGATCGGCGTCTGGGGCAGCACGCGCAAAGAGTACGGGGCGATGAAGCTGACCCTGTTCCTCATGGCCGGAAGCGCGCTGGCGATCATCGGCATGCTCGGGCTGTACTTCGGCTCGGGGCTGCGCACCTTCGACATGATCGTCCTCTCGCGCAGCGTGACCCTGGCGGGCGACCTGCAGCGCATCTTCTTCCTGCCGATGTTCGCGGGTTTCGCTGTGCTGGCGGGTATGTTCCCCTTCCACACCTGGAGTCCCACGGGACACGTGGCGGCGCCCACGGCGGTGAGCATGCTCCACGCCGGCGTGCTGATGAAGCTGGGGGCCTATGGCTGCATTCGCGCGGCGATGTGGCTGATGCCGGCGGGGGCGAACCTCTGGCTGCCGGTCATCGCCGTGCTGACGATCTTCAATGTCGTGTACGGGGCGACCATCGCCATGGCCCAGCGCGACGCCAAGTTCATCATCGGCTACTCGTCGGTGAGCCACATGGGCCTGGTGCTGATGGGTCTGGCCGCGGCCACCCAGTTGGCGATGACCGGCGCGGTGTTGCAGATGTTCGCCCACGGCATCATGACGGCGCTGTTCTTCGCCGTGGTCGGGCGCATGATCTACGAACGCACCCACACGCGCCAGTTGCCC
The DNA here is from genome assembly GCA_034431835.1 of Chloroflexaceae bacterium. Classification (GTDB taxonomy): domain Bacteria; phylum Chloroflexota; class Chloroflexia; order Chloroflexales; family Chloroflexaceae; genus JACAEO01. The sequence continues at coordinate 8,740 of DAOUDA010000175.1, forward strand.
GAACTCGGCGGCCTGCGCAAGGTGATGCCCTTCGCGGCGTGGATGTTCATCCTCGGCGGCCTGTCGTCCATGGGCATGCCCGGGCTGGCCGGCTTCTGGGCGGAGTTTACGATCTTCCTGGGGGTGTGGGAACGCTACCCGCTGATCGCGGTGATCGCCGCCATCTCCATCCCCGTCACCGGGGCCTACATTCTCCGCGCGGTCTGGGCCACCTTCGATGGGGAGGTGAAGAACCCCGAGTTCTTCAAGTTGCCCAGGCTCACCTGGCAGGAGTATACCGGCGCGATCATCCTGGCGGTGATCCTGGTGGTGGTGGGCATCTACCCGGCCATCCTCACCGAACTGATCAGCACCGGGGTGGAGCCGGTGGTGGCCCAACTGACGGGAGTGGTGGTGGCGGGAAGATAGTTGGATTTTGGATTTTGGATTTTGGATTTTGGATGGCCGTACCCGGGAATTCTGATGCGACCTGGCGATACTGTGCGTGCACCGTACTCAACAGAAACTGGTGTAAGACAGGGTTCAAATCTGGTACGTGTTCACATTCACCGAACATGTTCACACCGCGGAGGGCGCAGAGGGTCGCAAAGGGCTTCAAAATGCTCACCTCTACGCCCCTCTGCGTGCTCTGCGGTAAATTTGAACACGTTCCAAATCTGCTGGCAATGTGGGCCTCGCCTGCACGGTATTAGCGACCGGTTCCGTGGAGGCGAGGAGGTGTGGAGGTTGGAGGTGTCAGGCCGGAAGGGCCGGGCCTGAAACACACTGAAGGAGTTGCCGGTGTTTCAGATCACCGACATCCCGCGGCTGCTGCCGGAGATCCTGCTGCTGGTGCTGGCGCTGCTGGTGCTGGGCTCGGACATCTTCGAGAAATGGGGCCGCACGCCCGAGGCGCAACTGGAGCGGGTGCGCTCCTCGGCCTCGCTGACGGCGATCGGGCTGGGGCTGGTGTTCGTCATCGCCCTGTTGCAGAGCGCCTATGTGCCCGGCACGCGCGCCCCGCAGGGGCCGGTCGGCAACGCGGTGCTCGACTGGCTGCTCACCATCCTGCGCAACTTGCAGAGCGGCGGCCCCGGCGGCGAGCCGGTCACCGGCGCCTTCGCCACCGACCACCTGACCATGATCGCCCGGCTGACCTTCATCGGCGCGGCCTTCATCGCCAGCCTGCTATGCCTGGACTACCGCCCGAGCGCCCATCCGGCCGAGTTCTACGCCCTGATCCTCTTCTCGACCCTGGGTATGTGCCTGATGGCCGGGGCCACCGAGTTCATCATGGCCTACCTGGCGGTGGAACTGACGAGCATCCCGCTGTACATCCTGGCGGGCTACTTCCGCAACGACGCGCGCTCGTCCGAGGCGGGGATGAAGTACTTTCTCTTCGGGGCGATGTCATCGGGCATCCTGCTCTACGGGATGAGCCTGGCCTACGGCTACGCGGCCAGCGCCCTGGCGGGCAACGTGACGGCCAATGACCTGACGCAGTTCGGGCGCGTCGCCCAACTGGCCAGCGACGCCAGCGCCGGTTCCACGCTGCTGACGCTGGGGATGGTCTTTGTGATCGCCGGGGTGGGCTACAAAGTGGCGGCGGTGCCGTTCCACGGCTGGGCGCCCGACGTGTACCAGGGCGCGCCGACGCCGATCACGGCCTTTATCTCCACGGCCTCGAAAGCGGCCGGCTTCATCCTGCTCCTGCGCCTGCTCACCACGGCCTTCCCCTCGCTCAGCGGCGGGGCCAGCCTGGCCGACCTGGGCGGCTGGACGAGCCTGGTGGCCTTCCTGGCGCTGCTGACGGTGGTGGTGGGCAACCTGGCGGCCCTGCCGCAGACGAACGCCAAGCGCCTGCTGGCCTGGTCGAGCGTGGCCCACGCCGGCTTCGTGCTGCTGGCGCTGGTGGCCTGGGCCGCGCCGCAGCCCTTCGACCGCGACCAGGGCGCGGCGGCGCTGCTGTACTACCTGGTGGTCTACACCCTCACCAACCTGGGAGCCTTCGGGGCGCTGGCGGCGATCAACCTGATCGTCGGGGGCGACGAGATCGCCGATCTCAACGGCCTGGCGCGGCGGAACCTGGGTCTGGCCACCCTGTTCACGCTGTGCATCCTCTCGCTGGCGGGCATTCCGCCGCTGGCGGGCTTCTTCGCCAAGTTCTACGTGTTCATGGCCGCCTGGCAGGGCGGGGCGCACTGGCTGGTGGTGGTGGCGGTGATCACCACGCTGATCAGCCTGTACTACTACCTGCGGCTGCTCAGGGCAATGTTCATCGCTCCGCCGCCGAGCGAAACGCCCCTGCCGGCGCCGCCGGCCATCATGGCCGCGGTGGTGGTGGCGGTCGTGCCGCTGATCGTCGTGGGTCTGTTTCCGAACCTCATTCTGGGGGTGATCAGCCGGGTGCAGACCGTGGCGGGGATGTAGGGGGCTGGGGGAAACCTCTCAGGTGTAGGGTTTTTCGAGGGAGAAGGGATTTTCGGCATTCCAATGCGCTTGCGATCCTCACCCCCCTGCCCCCTGGTATCATGTAGTCGTCGGCGGTGAGGCCGTCCCCCCCCTTGAGGGCGCGACCCTGCTGGAGCGATCGGTCCCCGCCGTCCACCGGAGTGAAGCAGTGGTGTATCGCGTGATGATGCTGCGCG
>DAOUDA010000176.1:0-13371 GCA_034431835.1 Chloroflexaceae bacterium
GCGCTCGAGCGCGCCGCCGCCGACCGGCGCGCCTCCGGCGCCGCCGCGCCGCCGCTGCCCAACCGCATCGAGCACGTGCAGGTGCTGCACCCCCGCGATGTGGGCCGCCTGGCGCACCTGGAGGTCATCGCCTCCATGCAGCCGATCCACGCCACCAGTGACATGGACATGGCCGAGGCCCTCTGGGGCAGCCGCTGCGCCCTGGCCTACGCCTGGCGCAGCGTGCGCGACACGGGGGCCATCCTCGCCTTTGGCTCCGACGCGCCGGTGGAGACGATGAACCCCTGGATGGGCCTCCACGCCGCGGTGACCCGGCAACGCCCCAACGGCTACCCCGAGGGGGGCTGGTATCCCGAACAGCGGCTGAGCGTCGCCGAGGCGCTGGAGGCGTACTGCGTCGGACCGGCCCTGGCCAGCGGCGAAGGCGCCGAGAAGGGCCGTATCGCCCCCGGTATGCTGGCCGATCTCGCGGTGCTGACCGGCGACCCCTTCCGCAGCACTCCCGCCGAGCTTCCCGCCATTACCGCGGCGATGACCCTCGTCGAGGGCCGGGTTGTGTTTGAGCGTTAGACGTTGTTCTCCGGAAGGGCTGCGCCCTCCCGGACCCTCCCGCCCGGCCGGGCCGCGCGAACCCGCCACCGGGCCGGGGCATGAGGAACCCCGGGTTCCCCACCCTTCTTTGACCGGCCATTGTCCGCGTGAGCGTTCTGAAAGAAAGGAGCGCGCGCCAGATCAACCGGCGCGCGGCGCATGTTCAAGAATCGGATCTTTCGGGCCGTCGTCGGCGGCCATTTCGCTATCGACGTTCTCAACAGCAGCGGCGCGGTGCTCCTGGCGGTGCTGCGCGAACCCCTGGGCCTGAGCTACGCGCAGATCGGCGCGGCGCTGACGGCCTACTTGCTGATCGGCGCCCTCTCGCAGCCGGTCTTCGGCTGGCTCTCCGACCGCCTGGCCGGGCGCTGGATGGTCCTGGCCGGCGGGGGGTTGGCCTGGGTGGCGCTGTTCTTCGCCCTGGTGGCCGTGGCGCCCACCTGGGCCTTGCTGCTGCCCGTGTTTATGCTGGCGCCCCTGGGCAGCGGCCTGTTTCACCCCATCGGCACGGCGGCCTCGGCGGCGGCGGTGCCGCAGCGAGCCGCCAGCGCGACCTCGACGTTCTTTTTCTTTGGCCAGCTCGGGCTGGCGATTGGCCCCTTCCTCGCCGGCGCCCTGACCGGGCGCTTCGGCGCACTCGGCTTGCTTCCGCTGACGTTGCTGGCCCTGATCCCTGCCCTGATGCTCCTGCGCGCCCGCCGCGACGAGGCCAGCCTTGCGCCCCGCCGGAGCAGGCAACCCGGCGCGGCCTCCGCCGCCAGGGCGTGGACCGCGGCGAGCATCGCCCTGATCGCCGGTTTTGTGGTGCTGGTGGCGGTACGCTCGTCAATCCAGCAGGTGTACATGTCCTTCCTCCCCCAACTCTTTCAGAGCCGGGGCTGGCAACCGGCCCTGTTCGGCCTTCTGTCGGGCGCCTTTATGGGCGCGGGGGCGGTGGGCCAGCTCGTCAGCGGCAATCTGGCCGACCGCCATGGGATGCGCATCGCCACCGTGGCCCCGCTCGTGCTCGGCGTGCCCGCCGGGCTATTGGGGCTCCTTGCCCAACCGGTCTGGGCGGCCTTCGTCGGCTGCATTGCCGCCGGGTTTCTGTTTGGCGGCCAGCATAGCGTGCTGGTGGTCCACGCCCAGCGGCTGCTGCCGGTGAAGCAGGGCTTCGCCGCGGGCCTGATCCTCGGCTTCACCTTTGCCACCGGCGCTATCGGCACCGCCCTCGCCGGCCTCCTGGCCGACGTGGTTGGCCTCGAGACGGTCATGGTCTGGACGACGGTGCTGGGCGTGCCGGCGGCCCTGCTGGCGCTCACCCTCCCCGGGCGGCAAGCGGCGGCCCCGGCGCCAGCGGTGGCGACCGCGGATTAAAACCCGCGGGCGAAAGGTGTTTCGCCCCTACCGGCGTCCATGCCGCAGGGGGGAGGGCAGCCTGCTTGCCCCAGGTTTCATATCAGCCGTCCATGCAATGCGTACCCACTGCCCGATGAAAACCGGCCCGCGTCCGGCCGCCGCGTGCTGCGGCCCTATCGGCTATCGGCTAGCGGCTTTTCACGTTAGCCTGAAAGGCAGGGGAGCGGGGAAACCCGGTTTCCCCATTCTTTCTCAGCCTGAAAGCTGTAGTAAAATGGCCCCATGCGGCGATGGGCGTATCTGTGGCTGTTACTGCTGCCCGCGCTGGCCGTGCCGATCCTCTGGCGGGCCGCCGGAGGCGTGGCGCTTCAACCGGGCACGTGGCCTGACCAGAGCGGTCTCACCGGCTTCGCCCCGCCCGAGGCGGGGCCTGCCGGCCCGTGGCGCTGGAGCATCGCCCCGGAAGCGAGCTTGCTGCTCCCTGCCGGGGGGCTTCCAGGCGTCCTGACCCTGCGCGGCGTGGCCGCCCCCGGCGCCGGTCTGGAGATCGAGGCCGGTACGACCCGCGTCAGGCTGCCCCCCGCGACGGCGCCCCCGCAACTTCGGCGCTACGCTCTCCTGATCGCCTCGCCTGATCCTCTGGGCTGGCTCGACCTGCGCATCCGCACGGCGCCCCTGGCGAGTATCGAGGGGCGCCGTCTGGGGATGGCGCTGGCCGAGGTGAAGATCGCGCCGGTCGCGCGCCCGTTCCGGCTGCCGCCGGCGTTCGCCTGGCTCGTCCTGGGCGGCGCGCCCCTGCTGATCGCCGCGGCGTTGAACCTCGCCGGCTGCTCGCGCCGGGTCGCCATTTTCAGCGGCACCGCGGCGGGAACGGCGCTGGTGCTGGTCTGGGTCGCCCGGCCCGAGGCGGTGGGGCCGCTGCTGCGCGACGCGCGGGCCTTTCTTGACCCGCTGGTGCTGCGCTGGTGGCTGGCGGCCCAGGCCGCGGGTCTGGCCGGCCTGCCATTCGCCTGGCTGCTCCTGCGGCGGCTGCCGCTCGGCGGCTACCCCCTGGCGAAGATCATCGGACTGTTTCTGGTTACCCTGGGAAGCTGGGTCATCGCCGTGGCCGGGGTGGCGCCCTTCGGGCTGCCCCTGGTAGCGACGCTGTGGTTCGGGCTGCTACTGGGCGGCTGGGGCGCCTGGGTCGGGGCCGGACACGCGGGCAACCCTGCGCTCCCACGGCTGGGCTGGCGCGCCGTGGCGGGCTGGGAACTCCTCTTCGCGGCGGGGCTGTTCGCGGGCGCGCTGCTGCGCTGGCACGGCGCGGTTGGCCCGGCGCTCACCAGCACCGAGAAGCCCATGGAGATGGCCATCCTCAACGCCGTGCTGCGCCATGACCGCTTTCCACCGCTGGACCCCTGGTTCGCCGGCTTCGGGATCAATTACTACTACTTCGGCTATGTGAGCGTGGCTGCGCTCGCGCTTGTCACCGCCACGGAAGCCGCCTTCGCCTTCAACCTGGGCTTTGCTCTGATCGTGGCATTGACGATCACCGGCACGGCCTACCTGGCCGTGGCCATGGCGGCGCTTACACCGGCGGCCCGCGGGCGCGGCGCGTTCGGCCTGGCGCTGCTCGCCGTGACGCTGACGCTGGTGGCGGGCAATCAGGCCGCCGCGCTGCACCTCCTCACCGGCTCGCACCTGGCCCGCGCCCTCGACGCCGGGCAACTCGCCGAGGCCCTCGTCCAACGCCTCGGCGGCGCGGAAACCCTGCGCCTGAGCCGCCCCGTGCCGCCAGGCTGGGACGGGCCGGAATTCGACACCATCCAGCCGTCCGCGCCCGCCGCGTTCGACTGGTTCCGGCCGTCACGGGCGGTCTACGACGACGTGCGCCTGCCCGATGGGAGCGTGGAGCGGCGCTACGCGATCACCGAGTTTCCGGCATTCAGCCTCTACCTGGGCGACCTGCATCCCCACGTGCTGGCCATGCCGGTGAACCTGCTGGCCCTGGCCCTGGCCCTGGCCCTGGCCACGGGTGGCGCGCCGGTCGCGCTCGCGGCCTGCGCCGGTGTCGTCGTCGGCGCGCTCTACAGCCTGAACGCCTGGGATGCGCCCACCTACGGGGCGATCTGCGCGGGCGCCCTGCTACTTGGCTGGCGAAGCGCGGGCGGCCTCGACTGGCGACGCGCGCTACCAGGGTTGGCCGCGCTGGCAATCGGCGCCGGTCTCGCCGCGCTGCCCTTCGCCCTCACCTTCAGCCCGCCCGCCGGGGCGGTCACCGACCCATGGTTTGCCGATCTGCCGGTGGTCGGGCGCTTCGCCAGCACCTTCGGCCTCGTCCAGAACCGCACGGCGCTGCACAGCTTCCTGGGGATGTTCGGCCTGTTCCTCCTGCCTATCCTCGGCCTGGCGCTCCGGCAGGGCGCAACGGGGCCATGGGGGCGAATGCTACTCGCGCTGCTGGCCCTCAGCCTCGTGGCCGGTATGCTGGCAGACTTCCCGCTGCTCTTCTTGCTGCCCCTGGCCGGCCTGCTGGCCCGCGGAGCGTGGCGAGCACGCTCCCCCGCCGAGGCCCTCGCCGGCTGGGCGGGGGCGGTGGGCGCAGCGGCGCTTCTCGTGCCCGAGGTGGTGTTCATCCGCGACCATCTGGAGGGCGAGATGAGCCGGATGATCACCATCTTCAAGTTCTTCTACCAGGTCTGGCTGATCTGGGGCCTGGTGGCGGCCTACGCCGTCTGGCGCATCCTCCGGGTGGGGCCGCGCCATCGCCGCGATCTGCTCTGGAGCTTGCCCGCGGCGGCGCTGCTGGCGGGGGCGATGGTCTACCCCATCGGGCTGCGCTGGGCCGAACCGTGGCGGCCGGGCGAGCGCACTTTCGACGGGCTGGCCTTTCTGGCCCGCGAGGCGCCGGACGACCTGGCGGCCATGCGCTGGCTGGCCGCCAACGTGGCCCCCGAAGAACGGCTGCTCACCGGGTTCTGCAACTGCGACTATGAGCGGGTGAGCCGCGTAGGCGCCCTCAGCGGCGCGCAGACCTTGCTGGGCTGGCTCGACGGCCATGAGCGCGTGTGGCGCAGCGGTCGCCCCGATCAGATGGCCGAGATGGCCCGCCGCGAGCGTGACATCCCGGCGATCTACGGCGCGGGCGACTTCGCGAGCGCCCTGGCCCTGCTGCGCCAACACCAGATCACTTATGTCTACTTTGGACCGATCGAGCGCGGATTGTACGGAGCGGCCAGCGAGCGCCTCTTTGCGGCCAACATGCCAGTGGCTTTTGGCGCCGGGGATGTGCGAATATACCGCAATGAAGAATCATTTCGCGCAAGGGGCAATGAGAGGGAACACCCGCCTCCCGCCCTCAGCGACGCGCGAGCGGCTGCCAGACCGGGAAGGTGATCCGCTCCAGGTTCACATTGCCGACCACGTTGGCCAGGCTCTCATTGCCCGCGGCATCGGCGAAGGTGACCACCAGGCGATAGACGCCGGGCGCAAGCTGTGAGGGCGCGAAGGACCGCGCCAGATTGACCGTAGCGCGCAGGCGTATACGGCCATCGCGCGTGGCCACCTCGCTCATCGCCCCGAAGGGCAGCACCAGCGGGCGCCCCGCTACTGGCGCCCCGCCGCCAGTGGGGGTCAACTCCGGCCGCACCACGATCCCAAAGAGCCGCCCGTCGTCATCCGCGGCGGCGTTGTCGAGGACCAGTTCTAACACGCTCGTACCCTGCGGATTGGGCGTTAGCGCCAGGGTGGCCGCGCTCGGGTCAAAGACCGGACGAACCGGATCGTACACGATGGTCCGCTCGGTTTCCAGACCATTGCCCACCCCGTCGGTAAAAGCGAATCGCAGGGTCTTCGGACCGGGATCGCCGGTCAGACCGACGGTTACCTCCAGCGCCGGCCTGCCAGCCACCTCCAGCGGCAACATCCCGCCCGGCGCGTTTAGCGGCCCGCTCACCAGCGCGGCGACCAGCCCGGAACACTCCGCGGCATTGTTGAGGGAGATCGTCGCCGCCAGTTGATTAGTGTACCCCGGATCGAAACCCTCGAGCGGGCTGGCCACCGTCACCGCCGTCTGAACGGCGCGGTCAAAAGTGATCTCGTCGCTGTTCGGCTCGAGCTGGAACACACTGCCCGCTCGCACCTGGGTGTACAGCACCGCCGGCGTGCAGCGCGCCGGGTCAGGCAGGGGCGGCCCGGGCACGTTGAGGGGGTTGGTCAAGGGACGGTAGCCGCCCGAGTCGTTCTGCTGGTCGGCAGGCAGCGCGCCCCAGCGCCAGCGCACCTCGTTCGGGTTGCCCTGAAGCCCGACGAAGGCGACGCTGACGACGGGCCGGTTGGTAGATGCCGCCCCGCCTTCGATGGCTATGCCCGCCGCGTTGACCGGCGACACCGGCGCGCCGAAGAGGTAGTACTGGCCCCGCAAGCTGCCACCGGTGAAGCGTTCGGCCACAATATGGGCATAGCTCTGGTCACGCACGTTGGCGGCCAGTTGCAGATTGAAGATCGGCAGCGCGCCGCTGCGCACCAGCAGGGGCCCCTCGAATGTGCCACCCGCCCGCCGGAAGGCGTAGAACAGATCGGGCGTGCCGGTCGCGTCACCGATCCAGGCCAGATGCACATTGCCGAACACGTCCACATCCACGGCAATCGAACTGACCCTGCCCCTGACCAGCCGCCCGGGTTGCGACCAGGCGCCGCTGGCGGGGCGTTCGGAGAACCACGCGCCGCCTAGCACGCCGTCGTCGCTCCGAAAGGCCACAAAATAGCCCCCGCCAGGGTTGAGCGCCACCTGCGGATCGGCAAAGGGCCGATCGGTCACCGTGGGAATCCGTTCCTCGAAGAAGGCGCCCGTATCCCGGTTCCAGATCGAGACGTAGACCTGTAGCGCGTCGCCGAGCGGCTTCGTGTAGCCGATGATCAACTGGCGGCCCGGACCGGCGGCGACATCCATGCGCCGCAGGGCCACGCCGGGCATCAGCCGCACCGGCGGATCGGGCCAGGAGACCCCATCCCGCGAACGGCGGTACTGGATCACCCCATCGGCCAGCCGCCAGAAGACAAAGACCCCATCCTCGTTGGCGCCAACCTCCACGTCATTCGGAAAGGCAGGGTTGCTAAAAATCAGTTGCGGCGGGCCGAAATCCGCGTCGCCGGGGCGCCTGGCGCGCAAAAAGATCTGATTGGCATTCGCGTTGACCCAGGCGTAGTAAATCGTCCGATCCGGCGCGACGAAGACCGAGGTGGTCGTATCGTCCGGCTGACCCTCGGCAACGCCAACGGGCTGCGGATTGGGGAACTGGGGAACACTGTCGGGCTTCGACCAGAGACGCGCCTCGGAACGTTCGGCGACGCCGCTCACGAGCACGGTGTGCGGCTGCCCCGAAGCCGGAAGCGTATCCACGTGGGGCCGTTTGACATCGTTCGAGCGCGGCAGCAGATTCTCGGCGATCAAGACGGGCGAACCCTGCGCGAAAGCAGCCGGCGACAGTCCGATGATGAACCATGTTACGAAACCCAGCAGTGTCGCAACAAGCACCAGGGGACGCACGTGCACATCTCCTTCGGCAGGGTGTGGGGAAACCCGGTTTCCCCACACCTTCCACCAGTGGTGGGATCGCGGTTTCCTCACCCAGGCAGGGGGCGCCCTGCTTACCCCAGCAGCACAGCTATCGCCGCGTCGAGCTGGCGGTCACGGCCCAGCGCCCATTCGCCCAACGGGCGCTCAACCTCCACATCAACCGGTCGTCCACGTCCCTCGAGATCCTCTCCCTCGGGGGTCACCACATACAGGCGCGGAAGCCGAAACCAGACCCCGTCCAGCAGGCGGATGCGGTAGGTCCAGATGACCGCCCCGGCGGTGGGACGACCGACGACCTTGCCCAGCCCCAGCCGGCGGTAGCTCTCGCTCAACATCTCGGTATTGCTTGCCGAACGTTCGTTGGTCACCAGCACTGTCGGCTTGTTGAGCACCCGGTTGCCCGCCAGATGGCTGGCATCGGCGCCAGCGCGCTCGCGAAAGCCGCTGAGTACGGTGGAACGTCGCATCAGAACGTCGAGCACAAAGGTTGCGGTATGGCCACCCGTATTGTAGCGCACATCAATGATGACGCCGTCCTTGCTGTAGGTTTCGGCATCGAGGTCGGCCAGGAACTGCTGGTAGGCCGCATAGCTCATCTCTTCGATGTGCACGTACCCCAGGCGGCCGTTACTCATCCGGTGGACGTATTGCTCATTGGTAATCACCCAGTCGCGGTAGCGCAGTCGCTCGTAGTCATCGGCATCCACCGGCCGCAGGGCCACGTCGCGCCCCGGGTCACCTTCGGGCGTGTCGGCGAAGGTTAAACGCACACGGCGCCCCACGCTGCGGCGCAAGAGTTGATCCAGGCTTGTTTCCGGTCCGAGAGGAACCCCATCAACCGCGCGCAGGTATTCGCCAGGACGCGGGGGGTGTTCAGCCTGCGCCGCGGGGCCATCGGGCACGAGCCGGGCGACACGCAACCGTCCGGTGGCGCTTTGCTCAGCCGCGTCGAAGATGATCCCGGTGTAGCCATCGCTGCCCGTCCAGCCATTGAAGACGCTGCCGAGATGCGAGGCCCGCAACTCGCCGACCATCAGATCGATCACCGTGTGCAACTCGCCGGTCGTCTGGGCGCCGGCCACCAGCGGCGCAAAACGCTCGCGCACCCGCGCCCAGTCCTGGCCGCGAAAGGTCGGGTCATAGAAACTGTCGCGCAGGGCGCGCCAGGCTTCACCAAAGACCTGCCACTTCTCGCGGTGAAAATCAACGTTGACGTCCCCGCGCAGATGGACGCGCACAGGGTCATTGCCACCGGGGAACTTGCGCACCATGACGTAGCCGTCATCGAGGTAGAAAAAGGCCTTGCCGTCGGGCGTGAACTGCAGGGCGTGCTTACCGCCATCGGTCGCGGTCAACTGCCGCGGGGCCTGATCGGCGCGCGGCTCATCGAGTGGCAACGTCCAGATATTAACCTTTTCGGCGACGGTGGCAAGCAACAGCAGGTCCTTGCTGTCGGGGCTGATCGCCTCGGCGCTGGCGTTCATCTGCAGCGGGGTGAGGAAGCGCAAACGCCGTTCGATGCCTTCGAAGTCGATCTCCAGGGGTGAAGCCCTGGGGTCAGCGGGCGGGTCACCGGCATCAGGTGTTGCCGTGGCATCGGACGGCTGATCGCCCGTCGCGCCCTGCTCCGTCTCTGGCTGACGGCGTTCGGCTGCAGGCACGCCCTCCGCGCCCGCCTGCTCGCCGGCGTTGGGCTTCTCGAACAACCGCTCAAACTCGGCCTCACGAAAGACCGGCAGGGGGGGACGCAGGTCCACTCGCACGATCTGCGTCTCAGCGCGGTACTGTTCAGTGGTAAAGAGAATGAACCGGCCATTCGGCGCCCAGAGCACATCGCCGCCGCCGACGTTGCTAAGAAAGCTGACCTGGCGCGCTTCGCCACCTGCGGCGGGTATCACGCAGACATTGCTGAAGTAGCGCTCATCCTGGGCCAGGAAGGCGATCCAGTACGAGTCGGGCGACCAGGCCAGGTCACTGGCGAACACAAAGCGCGCGCGACACAATTCCCGGCTCTCGCCGCTGATCAGGTTGAGGACGCAAAGGGCCTCGTGGCCGCTAATGTAGGCCACCGCTTTGCCATTGGGTGCGACGCGGGGCAGGCCCTTGGGCCGCAGATCGTGGGTCAGGCGCGTCTCCTGGCGGGTGGTGAAGTCGTAACGGTACAGTTCGTCCTCGCCATAGCGATCGGAGACGTAGATCAGACCGTTGCTGTCAGGGGTCCAGGCGATCTGGCTCTCACGGGCCGGGGTGTCGGTAACGCGAAACGACGGCCCCTGGCGGATGTCGCGGTCGGTCTCCTTATCGGCGAAGTCGGCGAAAATCTCGCCACGGGCCACGAAGGCGATCTTCCTGCCGTCGGGGCTGAGGCGCAACTCGGAGAACCCGCGGGACCAGCTTTCCACCCACACCGGGGTATGCTTGGTATCCGCGCGCACCCGCACATCAATCGGCGCGCACGCGCCCGAGGCCAGATCCAGCCGCCAGAGGCCCCAGTCGCGCTCGAAGACGATCAGCCCGCTCCGCCGGGCGATCGCCGGGAAGCACAGCCGCCCGTCGGTGAAGCGGGTAACCTGGCGCGGTTCGCCCCCGTCCAACGACACGTACCAGAGGTTCTCGACGCCATCACGGTCGCTGACGAAGTACAGCCCGCGCCCATCGGGCGCCCAGAGGGGGGAGGTGTTGCGCCCGGCATAGGGAGCGGCAATCGCCGGATGGCCATTGGCGCTGCCAGGGCCGGCAATTTTACGCAGGGCCGTGTAGTCAGGCGCGGACGGCGCGATCCAGATCTCATCGGGGGCGAAGGGATTCGGGCCACGCCGCCACCAGCGGTCGCGCGTATTGACAAAGGCCAGCCACTCCCCATCGGGCGAGACGTTCACGTGCCCCAGGCTCTCGTAGGGTTCGCTGTACACCAGTACCGGCGTGGCCCCCTCCAGGCCAACCCGGTAGATGTCCGTATTGATCCGCTCGCGATTTGAGGTAAAGTAAACGCTCTGACCATCAGGCGCCCAGTCCTCGACGTGGCAGAAGGCATCGTGGAACGTTAACTGCCGGACGGGGCCGCCACTGAGGGGCAGCACATAGATGTCGCCCGAACCGCTTCGTCCGGACGTAAAGGCAATACTGGCGCCATCAGGACTGAAGCGGGGCGCGTAATGGTAGGCCTGGTGGGCCGTGATCCGCTCGGCGGCGCCGCCGCCGACGCCCGCCAGCCAGATGTCACCGGCATACACAAAGGCGATGTGCTGCCCATCGGCGTCGATGGCGGGAGTGCGCAGGTACAACTGAGATGCGGGTTCACTCACGGTAGTGGGTTCTCTCTCATAAGATTATCTCAAAACGATTGGCAGACGGTTGGAGGGGTATGGGGAAATCTGGTTTCCCCGTACCCCTCCAGCCGGAGCTTCGCGCGCGCGCCCGCCACGGGCGGAACGGGAGTTGCGCGAAGGCTGCCCATCCAGACCGGCGCGTCCTTCCCCCAGCAGCGATTACCCTTCCGGCTTTGACGGGGCCGGCCCGGCGACCGGCGCCCAGGTAATCGCCCGGCTGAGGAGTGCCTCAACCGGACCGGGCAACATCCGCGCCGCCCAGATCGCCATACGGTCGCCGAACGTGACATAGGCGCGCAGGGGTTCGCGACGCGCCGCGCGGAGGATCACCCGTGCGACCGCCTCGGGGGGCACGGCGGGCGGGGCCATGCGGCGCCGTTCACCGCCCGCGCCCAGGCGCCGGGCGCGAAACTCGGTGCGCGTGCTGCCCGGTCGCACCACCGTGACCCTGACCCCCCTGCCGCGCAGTTCCATCCGCAGCGTCTCGCTCAACCGCTCCAGAGCTGCCTTGGCCGCGGCGTAGCCGCCCAGGTAGGGCAGGGGCTGCTCCGCCAGCACCGTTGAGATGTTGATGATCTGGCCCCGCCCCTGGGCGCGCATCAGCGGCGCCACTGCCTGCATCAGCCACAACGGCCCGAACAGGTTCACCGCCAGCGCCTGTTGCAGATCGTCGCTGGATAGATCAACCACCGGACCGGCGAGACCAACGCCAGCGTTGTTGATCAGGATGTCCACTCGCCCGTGGCGAGCGCGGGCCATCTCGACCAGCGCCCGGCACTGGAGCGGGTCGGCGACATCGGTTGGCATCGCTACCGCGCCCGGCAACGTGGCCGCGAGGTGTTCCAGCGGCTCACGTGAACGCGCCGCGAGCACCAGCCGCGCGCCGGACGCGGCGAACAGGCGCGCCGTTGCCGCGCCAATGCCCGCCGAGGCCCCTGTGATAATAACGACGCGATCCCGTGGATCCATAGGGGAGGGTTTGAACAACGCCTTGCTGGCGCACCGGCTTGTTCTCGAACGGAAGGGTCCGGGAGGGCTGCGCCCTCCCAGCCCCTCCCGCAAGAGTTATGCGGACAGACTCTCGGACCAGTTCCCGTCGAAGATACTGCTGGCGCACCACCGTCAGGTCCCATTGGAACGCTAGAGACGGCAATCCAAAATCCAAAATCGTATTACCCCGTCAAATGCTTACAGATCCCCGCCTTGATCGTCTGCCCGGGCACCACATGGCCGAGCATGCGCTCCAGCAGCAGCGCGGCATCAATCAGCGCGGGCAGGTCCAACCCGGTTGTGATGCCCATTTCGTGGAGCATATGGGTCAGGTCCTCGGTGCAGAGATTGCCGGGCGCTCCGGGGGCAAAGGGGCAGCCGCCGATCCCGCCGATACTGCTGTCGAACTCGGCCACCCCGACCTCGAGCGCGGCGAGGATATTGGCCAGACCCGCGCCACGGGCACTGTGGAGATGCAGGCGCAACGGCTGCCGCGGAAAGCGTTCACGGAAGGCCAGCACCACCTGCCGCACCAGCACCGGATGGGCCATCCCCGTCGTATCGCCCAGGGTCAGCCGTTCCGCGCCCAGATCGAGCAGGCGGCCACACAACTCCAGCACGCGCTCGATCGGCACGTGGCCCTCGAAGGGACAGCCAAAGGCCACCGAGAGCACCGCATCAAAGGGAATCCCCGCCGAGCGCACCACCTCGCCCATATCGGCGACGTTGGCCAGGGATTGCTCGACGCTCATGTTCACATTACTGCGATTGTGGCTCTCGGTCGCGCTGAGGAAGACCTGCACCGCGTCGGCGCCTGCCGCCACCGCGCGCCGCGCGCCCACGACGTTGGGGGCGATCGCGCTGTAGGTCACCCCGGGGCGGCGTCGCAACCCGGCGAACACCTCGGCCGTATCGGCCATCTGCGGCACGTTCTGCGGGCGCACAAAGGCACCCACTTCGATCTCGGTCAGACCGGTGGCGCCGAGCGCATCGATCAACTGTAGCTTCTCAGCCGTTGAGAGGATTTTCTCCTCGTTCTGCAAGCCATCGCGCGGCCCCACCTCGCGTATGTGGGCGCGTGCTGGCAACCCGGGCCAGCCCTCAATGCCTGTCATCATTGACCTCCGGCAGACACTATTCCTCCTCGTCGCGCGGGGCGCCCCGCGCTGGCCTGCTACCCTGGCGCCCGTTGGCGGGACCGTCGCGGCGCGTGCGGCAGCGCGGGCAGCGCGTTGGTTCGTGCAGAAAGCCCTTGTCGGCGTAAAATTCCTGCTCGCCCGCAGTAAAGATAAACTTTTCGCCGCAACTGCGGCAGATCAGTTCCATGTCCCGGTAGAATGGCATAAGCTTACGATGGTTCCCGCCTGCGGAGCAGCCGGACAACCGCACGCGCCCGGCGCGGGGCGGTCTTTTGAAATACGTTGCTCTATTGTAACACGCCGGTTACCCCGGCAAGGCAGGGACACGGGAAAAACCCAGGGCTGATGCAAAGTCGGCGGCAAGCCGCTGCCCCGGCGTGAACACCTGTCCGGTACGATGCAGGCGCCAACCAATCATCCGTAC
>DAOUDA010000177.1:0-7112 GCA_034431835.1 Chloroflexaceae bacterium
TGGGGCAACCTGGTTGCCCCACGCCCCTGCCCGCGGACGGTTGTGCCGGCCCCGCCGCCGGTTAGCAAAAGATGGGGAAACCAGGTTTCCCCACGCCCCTGCCCTAACCAGGTTGTTCCCCCCTGCCCGCGCTGGGGTGCGCGTGGGGTAACCCGGTTGCTCCTCCCTGCCCGCGGACGGGTTGTGCCGGCCCCGCCGCCGGTTAGCAAAAGATGGGGAAACCAGGTTTCCCCATGCCCCCGCCCGCGCTGGAGTGAACGTAGGCAACCGGGTTGCCCCACGCCCCTGCCCGGGCTGGAAGGAGGGTGGGGGAACCCGGTTTCCCCATGCCCCTGCCCGCGGAGAGGAGAACCGGCAATGAGGGCGCATCGCGCGGCGGGCCGCGGCGGTACAACAGAGGAAGACCGCATGCCCCGAGGACGGCGATGCCGCACGACCTTCCGCCCCTCCGGCCCGGACACCGGATCAACGAGTTCGTGATTCTCCGGCCCATCGCCACAGGCGGGTCGAGCGCGCTGTACCTGGCGCGACCGGCGGGCCGCGGCGATCCGCGGGAACGCGTCGCCGGGCTGCCGGGGCGCCTGCGACCCCGTGGCGGCGGCGCTGGATTGGCGGCCCTCAAACTTGCCCATCCCGGCTACCGGGCCAACCTGCATGATGAGCACAGCTACCTCTCGCGCCCCGAGTTGCGGCACCCGCACCTGGTGGAGCTTTACAGCCGCCGCCGGCGCCCCGGCGAGCCTGGCCTGCGCGACCTGGGCCTGGCACACCTGCCTGGGGGCAAGGCCGGCGACGGATGTACCGTACCCTACCTCGCGCTGGCCTTCGAGCCGGGGCCGACCCTGGCCCATCTGTTGCGCCGGCGGCGGGGCCGCCCGCTCGACCCGACCCTGGCGGCGCACATCGCCCATCAGATCGCTCAGGCCCTGCGCCACCTGCACGGCCACGACCTGGTCCATCACGACGTCAAGCCCGGGAACATCATCCTGCGCCCCACGCGGGGCATCGCCGACGTTGCATTGATCGATCTGGGCGCGGCGGAGTCGTTGCGCGCCCCGCGCCAGCGGAGCATCTACGGCACCCGGCGCTACCTGCCACCCGAAAGGTTAAGCGGCGGCGGCCGGGAAACGCTCACCCCGCACGTTGACGTGTACGGGCTGGGGCGCGCGCTGCAGGAAATGCTTACCGGCGCCCTGGAAGACGAGGACGGCGCCGCTGAGCGCGGCGCCAGGGCGCCGTGGGCGGGTCGCCCGCCCATCTCCGCCGAACTCGCCCGCCTGGCGGGCGACGCCACCACGCAATGCCTGGCGGAACGGCAGCGCCGCGTGCCGTCGATGCAGACGTTCATCGAACGCCTGGAAGCGACGCCGGAGTTCCGGCGAGCGCCAGCGCCCGCGCGAGGGTGACCGGGCTCTACGACCCTCTGCGTGCTCTGCGGTACATCTGAACACGTTCCCCCACACATTGTTTGGCTCCCCGATCGGTGGTATACTACTCGCACGGTCGTTCAACTCCAGCGCCGCCGCGACGCCAGGCGGCGCTTTCGTCTGCGCGGCAGGGGTGGAAACAGCCTATGGCGAAGGACAGGATCGTCATCAAGGGCGCCCGTGAGCATAACCTCAAGGGGATCGACGTCGAGATCCCCCGCGACCGGCTGGTCGTGCTCAGCGGCGTCAGCGGTTCGGGCAAGAGTTCGCTGGCCTTCGATACGCTCTACGCCGAGGGGCAACGGCGCTACGTCGAGAGCCTCTCGGCCTACGCGCGGCAGTTCCTCGGCCAGATGGAGAAGCCCCGCGTTGACCTCATCGAGGGGCTGTCCCCGGCCATCGCCATCGAGCAGAAGAGCGCCAGCAAGAACCCCCGCTCGACCGTGGGCACGGTGACCGAGATCTACGACTACCTGCGCCTCCTCTTCGCCCGCGCCGGCGCGCAGCACTGCCACCAGTGCGGCCGCCCGGTCGCCTCGCAAACCGCCGAGCAGATGGTCCAGCGCGTGCTGACCCTGCCAGCCGGTACGCGCTTCATGGTGCTCGCGCCCCTGGTTTCGCAGCGCAAGGGCGAGTACCGCGACATCTTCGCCGAGGCCCGGGCCGAGGGCTTCGTGCGCGTGCGCGTGGACGGCGAGATCCGCGGGCTCGATGAGGAGATCCGGCTCAATAAGAAGGTCAAGCACACCATCGAGGTGGTCGTTGATCGCCTGGTGATGCCGGAGCGTGACACGGTCGCGGAGGAGGTCTCCGCGACGAGCCAGGGCGTGGCGGCGGCGGGGGCGGGCAGCGCCTACGACGGCTTCGTGACCCGGCTCACCGATAGTATCGAGCAGGCCCTGCGGGTGGGCGAGGGCAGCGTGATCATCAGCATCCAGCCACAGGCGCGCGCGGTACCGGCGGAAGGGGGCGCCGCGCCCGCCCCCGAAGAGTGGCTGATGAGCCAGAGCAACACCTGCCTGAGCTGCGGCATCTCCTTCCCCGAGTTGACCCCGCAGATGTTCTCGTTCAACTCGCCCCAGGGCGCCTGCCCCCAGTGCACCGGCCTGGGCACGCGCCTGGAGGTGGACCCCGACCTGCTCGTGCCCAACGGCGACCTGTCGATCCACGAGGGCGCGGTGACCTACTGGGGCGAGATGCGCAAGAAGAGCGACTCGTGGGGCTACAAGGCCCTCGTCGCCATCGCCGCCCACTACGGCTTCAGCCTGGATACGCCCTGGAACCAGTTGACGCCACGGCAGCGCGAGGCCATCATCTACGGCAGCGGGCAGGAGCGCATCCGCTTCCTCTGGTCGAACGAGCACGGCGGCTTCGGCGAGTTCTACCGGCCCTGGGAGGGTCTGGCCGCCGAGATCCGCCGGCGCTTCTTGCAGACCGGCAGCGATGTCGCCCGCGAGTACTACCTCCAGTTTATGAGCGAGCAGCCCTGCCCGACCTGCCGCGGCGCGCGCCTGCGCCCCGAAAGCCTCGCCGTGCGCGTGGCCGGGGCCAATATCCACGAGGTCTGCGAGCGCAACGTTACCGAGGCCCTCGACTGGGTGCTCGGCCTGAGCGCGGGGCCGCTCACCGAGACCCAGTTGCAGATCGTCGCCGATGTGTTGAAAGAGATCCGCGAGCGCCTGGGCTTCCTCAACAATGTGGGCCTGCACTACCTTACCCTTGCCCGTCCCGCGCCGACCCTCTCCGGCGGCGAGGCCCAGCGCATTCGTCTGGCCTCGCAGATCGGCTCGGGGCTGGTCGGGGTCATGTACATTCTCGACGAGCCGAGCATCGGCCTGCACCAGCGCGACAACCGTAAGTTGCTCGACTCGCTGCTGCGCCTGCGCGACCTGGGCAATACCCTGGTGGTGGTCGAACACGATCTGGAGACGATGCAGGCGGCTGACTGGATCATTGATTTTGGCCCCGGCGCGGGGGTGAAGGGCGGCGAGGTGGTGGCGGCGGGGCCGCCGGAGGCCATCGCGGCTCACCCCACCTCGTTGACCGGCCAGTACCTCAGCGGGCGCCTGGAGATCGCCGTGCCCGCGCGGCGGCGCCGGCCCCTCGCCGTCTCGGCCATCGCCGAACGGCCCCCCGCGCCGCTGCTGCGGCGCGCGCGGGGCGCCTCGCCTGCGCCGGTCGCGTCCGACCAGGAAGCCTGGCTGGAGATCGAAGGCGCCACCCTCAACAACCTGCGCGACGTCAGCGCGCGCTTCCCCCTGGGCTGCTTCGTGGCCGTCACCGGCGTGTCGGGGTCGGGCAAGTCGTCCCTCATCACCGAAACGCTCTACCCGGCCCTGGCCAATCGCCTCAACAAGGCCCAGCTCAAGCCCGGTCCCTACCGCGCTCTGCGGGGTATCGAGCACCTCGACAAAGTGATCGATATTGACCAGCAGCCGATCGGACGCACGCCGCGCTCCAACCCCGCAACGTATGTCAAGCTTTTCGACCTGCTGCGCGATCTGTTCGCCACCACCCCCGAGGCGCGCCTGCGAGGTTACGCGCCGGGGCGCTTCTCCTTCAACGTCCGGGGCGGCCGCTGCGAGACCTGCGAGGGCAACGGTGAAATCAAGATCGATATGCAGTTCCTGGCCGACGTGTGGGTGCGCTGCAACGAGTGCAAGGGCAAACGCTACAACCGCGAGACCCTGCAGGTAAAATACAAGGGCAAGTCCATCGCCGACGTGCTGGACATGGACGTGCAGACCGCCCTGGAGTTCTTCGACAACGTGCCGCGGGTGCGGCGCATCCTGCAGACGCTGCACGATGTCGGCCTGGACTATATCAAGCTCGGCCAGCCGGCCACGACGCTCTCCGGCGGCGAGGCGCAGCGGGTGAAACTGGCCAGAGAACTGGCGCGGGTGGCCACGGGGCGCACGATCTACATTCTCGATGAGCCAACCACCGGCCTGCACTTCGCCGACGTGCAGAACCTGCTACGGGTGCTGCATCGCCTGGTGGACGCGGGCAATACGGTCATCGTGATCGAACACAACCTCGACGTCATCAAGACCGCCGACTGGGTGATTGACCTGGGGCCCGAGGGCGGCGACGGGGGCGGCTACATCGTGGCGGAGGGTCCGCCCGAAGCGGTGGCCATGGTCGAGGCGTCGCACACCGGCCGCTTTCTGCGCGAGATCCTGCGGGCCGAGGCCCCGCGCGCCGCGGCCGATTAAACTTCTTTTCGGATACCCGGGGTATCCGATTTCTTTCTGGGAGAGCCTGGCCTTCCCTGACCTTCCCTTGTTGGAAGGGTGAGGAACGCCGGTTCCTGCGAGGGCCGCGCCCTCCCGCACCCTTCCCGCAGGCAGGGGAGGGTGGGGAAACCAGGTTTCCCCACCCTCCGCCAACCGGACGCGGAACGCGGGTCCTTGCGAGGGCCGCGCCCTCCCGGACCCTCGCTTTTGAGCAGATGGTGAAGCCACAAGAGATAGCTATGGCCGAAACAATCGAGATCCCTGTTTGCGGCATGGACTGCGCCGAATGCGCCGCGCACGTCGAGCGGGCCATCGCCGGCCTGCCCGGGGTCGAGGCGGTGACGGTGCTGCTAGCGGCGGAGAAGGCCATCGTCCGCGGCGACCCCGCCCAGGTCACGCCCGAGGTGTTGCGGGCAGCAGTGGAGGCGGCGGGGTACCAGGCGCCTGCCGCTCCGGCGGGAGAGGGTCGCGGCGAGGCGGGCGCGGCCGTGGCACGGCGCGTGCTGATGCTCTTCGGCCTGATCTTCGGAGCGGTGCTGTTCGTGGTGGTCGTGGGCGAATGGTTCGGCCTGCTCGAAACCATCACCGCCAGGGTGCCGTTCTGGATCGGCGCCGGCCTGGTCCTGGTGGCCGGCTGGCCGGTCTTTGCCGGGGTGATCCGCGCAGCGCTGCGCCGGCAGGTGACTGCCCACACCCTTATGAGCCTGGGGGTGGTGGCGGCGCTGGCCGTGGGCGAATGGGCCACGGCGGCGGTGGTGGTCTTCTTCATGCGCGTCGGCGACGGCGTAGAACGCTTCACCGCCGAACAGGCCCGGCGGGCGGTGCGCCGGCTCGACGCCCTGGCCCCGCAGACCGCCCGCGTCGAACGCGAGGGCGCCGAGGTGGAACTGCCCATCGCCGCTGTGCGGCCCGGGGATGTGGTCGTGGTGCGACCCGGCGAACGCATCCCCGTGGATGGCGAGGTCATCGCCGGCCAGGCGACGATCAACCAGGCGGCGATCACCGGCGAGCCGATGCCGGTAGAAGCCGGGCCGGGGGTGAACGTCTTCGCCGCCACCATCGCCGAGTTCGGCAGCCTGCGCGTGCGCGCGACCCGCGTGGGCGAGGCCAGCACCTTCGGCAAGGTCGTGCGTCTGGTCGAGCAGGCCGAAGCCCAGCGGGCTGACGTGCAACGCCTGGCCGACCGCTTCGCCGCCTGGCTGCTGCCGGTGGTCGTGACCCTGGCCGCGCTGACCCTGCTCCTCAGGCGCGATCCACTGGCGACGGCGGCGGTGCTGGTGGTGGCCTGTTCGTGTTCGTTCGCCCTGGCCACACCGGTGGCGGTGCTGGCGGCCATCGGCGGAGCCGCTCGCCGGGGCCTGCTGATCAAAGGCGGGCGGTACCTTGAGACCCTGGCCCGCGCCGATGTGCTGCTGGTGGACAAGACCGGCACCCTGACGCTGGGCCGGCCACGCATCACCGAGGTGATCGCCCTGGGCGAACACTCGGAGGCCGAGGTCCTGGCGCTGGCCGCGGCTGCCGAACGCTACTCTGAGCACCCCCTGGCCGAAGCGGTGCGGGTGGCGGCAGTCGAGCGCGGCCTGGCCTTCCCCGCGCCCCAACGGTTCGCGGCTCTCCCCGGCCAGGGTGTGCGCGCCGAGGTGAACGGCGTAGAGGTGACGGTCGGCAATGCCCGGCTGCTGCCGCCCGGCTTCGACCTGCCGCCCGCGGCGGAGGCCCTCGCGGCCGCCGGACGGACGCTGTTCATTGTTACGCTAGACGGTGTACCGGCGGCCGTGCTGGCCGCCGCCGACAGCGAGCGCCCCGAAGTGGCCCGCGCCCTGGCCGAGGCGCGGCAGGCGGGCATCCGTGAGATTGTCATCCTGACCGGCGACAGCGCGCCCGTCGCCGCGGCGCTGGCCGAACGGCTGGGCGTCGGATACCGGGCGGAACTGCTGCCCGAGGACAAGATCGCTATCGTGCGCGAGTATCAGGCCCGTGGGCGCCGGGTGGTGATGGTGGGCGACGGGATCAACGATGCCCCGGCGCTGGCGCAGGCCGATGTGGGCGTGGCCATGGGGGTGGCCGGCAGCGACATCGCCCTGGAGGCCGCCCACGTGGCGCTGATGCGTGACGACTGGACGCTCCTGCCCGAGGCGCTGCGCCTGGCGCAACGCACCATGCGCGTGGTGCGCTTCAACCTGGGCTTTACCGTGGTCTACAACCTGGTCGGGTTGAGTCTGGCCGCCATCGGGCTCCTGCCGCCGGTGCTGGCCGCCGCGGCCCAATCGCTGCCCGATCTGGGCATTCTGGCCAATTCGGCCCGTCTCCTCCGCGCACGCGAGCCGGCCCATTCACCCTCCCAGACGCCGGAGTTGCAGCCGAGGGCGGCGTAGTAGCGCCGGCCCGGCGGGCCGGCGCGTGGCGCCCCGGCGGGCCGGCGCGTGGCGCCCCGGCGGGCCGGCGCTAC
>DAOUDA010000178.1:0-4393 GCA_034431835.1 Chloroflexaceae bacterium
CTAGCCGCTAGGGCCGCAGCACGCGGCGGCCGGACGCGGGCCGGTTTTCATCGGGCGGTGGGTACGCATTGCATGGACGGCTGATGTGAACACGGGGAAACCGGGTTGCCGCTACCCCTGGAAGGGCGCCGGCGCCTCAACACCGGTTGTGAGGAGGGTGGGGAAACCCGGTTTCCGCACGTCCCTCCCTGGGGGGAGGGTCCGCGAGGGCAGGGCCCTCCGAGAAATCCTGTTTCGTTTTCCGCCCGCCGTGGGCAGAACAGGGGGTTGTGAGGAGGCAGAGCTTCCCCACGCTCCTCCAGGAGACCATGACACGCTTACGCTTTACCGTAGATGATCTGTACGAACTGGGGTGGCTGGAGGACGCGCGCATCAGCCCGGATGGACGAACGGTGGCGTATGTCCACGTAACGGTTGAGCGACGCGCCAATCGCTACCGCCGGGCGATCTACCTGGCGCCGGCCGAAGGCGGGGCGCCGCGACGGTTCACGGCAGGCGCGCCCCAGGAACGACAGCCGCGCTGGAGTCCGGACGGGAGGCGTCTGGCTTTTGTCTCCGACCGGCACGACAGCCAGGGACAGATCTACGTGATTGCCCGTGACGGTGGTGAGGCGCAGCAACTCACGGCCATGCCGAATGGCGCCAGTGATCCGGTCTGGAGTCCCGACGGGCGGATGATCGCCTTCCTGGCGCCGGTGAGCGAGGAAGAACGCCGCCGCGAGGACAGCGGCGAGCAACCGCCGCCCCCCGCCGACGACTGGGAAGCGAAGCGCGCCGAGGAGCAGCGCCGGCACGACGAAGAGCGCAAGATCGATCCGCGGGTGATCACCCGGCTGCCCTATCGTGGCGGGACGAGCTTTTTCGACGGGCGGCGCCGCCATATCTATGTCGTAGAGCTTCCCGATGGAGACATTGGGGCTTGCCCTGCGCCGCGGCGCCTCACCGACGGCGACCTGCACTTTGGCCCGCCAGCCTGGATGCCCGATGGCGCGGCCCTGCTGACGACCGCCACGCGCGATCCCGAGGCCGATTCACTCTTTGCCTACTACGACGTGCTCCAGATACCCCTCACGGGCGAGCGGCCCACGGCGCTCACTGCACCCGGATTCTCGTACTTCGATCCGCAACCCTCGCCTGATGGCAGCCTGATCGCCTTCCGCCGCCTGAGCGAGGCGCGGTTGCTGGGCGAAGGCAGCCGGGTGGCGATCGTCGCCGCCAGCGGCGGCGCGATCACAGACCTGACCGCCCATGCCGACCTGGACGTGGAACGCTTCCTCTGGCGCCCCGATGGGGCCGGGGTACTCTTCTCCGCCGGCTGGTACGGCGATGCGCACATCTACAGTATTGGCCTGCCGGGTACGCCCACCTTCCGCAGCGGCGAAACCCTGGTCGGCGGGCGGCGCATGGTGAGCGAGTTCGACGTGGCCCGCGACGGGAGCATCGCCTTCATCGCCGGAAGCGCCGACAACCCCGGCGATCTCTACCTCCGCGCGCCCGATGGCAGCGAGCGCCGGCTGACGGCGATCAACCAGGCGCTCCTTGATCGGCGCATCATTGCGCCGATCGAAGAGGTGCGCTACCTGGCGCCCGATGAACAGGAAGTGCAGGGGTGGGTGCTCTATCCGCCAGATTTTGAGAATGGCGGGCCGCCCGCTCCCCTGGTCGTCTGTATCCACGGCGGCCCGCATACGATGTGGGGGCCGGGCTTTCGCACCATGTGGCACGAGTGGCAGACACTGGCCGCCGCCGGCTACATCGTCTTCTTTTGCAACCCCCGCGGTAGCGACGGCTACGGCGAAGGCTGGCGCGACGCCATTCGCGGGCGCTGGGGTGAAGCCGATGCCCCGGATATCCTGGCCGGGGTAGAGATGCTCATCGCTACGGGCCGGGTGGACCCGCGGCGCATCGGGGTGACCGGCGGCTCCTATGGGGGGTACATGACCGCCTGGTTGCTCGGCCACTCCGATCGGTTCGCCTGCGGCGTGGCCGCCCGTGGCGTCTACAACCTGATCACCCTCCACGGCACCTCGGATGCCCACGAGTTGATTGAGATCGAGTTTGAAGGCTATCCCTGGGAACTGGCCGAGGAGTTGTGGGAGCACTCGCCCCTGGCGCATGCCCACAAGATCAACGCGCCGCTGCTGCTGCTGCACAGCGAACTCGATTATCGTACGCCGATCAGCGAGGCCGAACAACTCTTTGCCTTTCTCCGCCGCCAGAAAAAGGTCGTGGAACTGGTGCGCTATCCCCGCGAAGGTCACGAACTTACGCGCAGCGGTGAACCCGACCATCGTGCCGACCATTTGCGCCGGACGCTCGACTGGTTCGAGCGTTATTGCAAAAGGACATAGACTCAACAAAGTATGCCACGCTCGCACATGTATTCTTCGCGCCATGCAGCACAGAGAATGGCCTTTTCTTTGCGTTCCCGGGCCGGTTCTTTTGCAGTAACCCTGATTACTCAGTTGCATATGCAACTGTTCGTCAGAGTATTACTGTTCAATCATCCTTCAATGCTCCACTGAGTGTCACGTGTTGCACAATTTTTGCAATTAGTCTGAAAAAAGGACTTCTCAAATGGGCATGGCTGTGGTAAACTTTCGGTTACAAGCAGCGTCACGTAGCAGCGCGAGTTTCCCCGGTATCCCCGGTCTCCCCGCCCGCACGACCTCCAGGCCCGAGGCACAGCACGGGACGTTGTGACGCCGTTGCACGCCAGGCGAGGCGAGGCATGCGCGGCGCGCCGTATGGCATAGGCTGAAAGTGAGGAGCGCAGGGGATTTCCCTGCCATTGCTGTGCTACGGCGACGGCCTGGCACGCAGGAGTTGGACCGGAATGCAAGTGAAGCTCTTTGTCGGCAACCTGGCCTGGAGCGTCGATGACCAGATGCTGGAGGGCGTGTTCAGCCAGCACGGCGATGTCCAGAGCGCGCGCGTTATCTACGATCGTGACACGGGCCGCTCGCGCGGGTTCGGGTTTGTCGAAATGGACGTTGAGGATGTGTCGTCTGTGATCCGTGCGACTGATGGCCTGGCCGTGGCCGGCCGGCCGATCCGTGTCAATGAAGCCGAAGACAAGGGCGGCTTCCGCGGTCCCCGCCGTGACAGCGGTGAACGCGGCGGCTACGGCGGCGCGCGCCGGTACTAGTCGCCCCCATTGAACTGGAAAAACGCCTCGGCCAGTTCCCTAGCGTCTGCACCTTCACCCTCTGTCGAACGACAGGGGGTTTTTCTTGCGTTATAGTATTGGCATGCCCGAGATGCTCCTCCACCTGACTCCGCAGGGACTGTACTGCCCGCCGGGCG
Source organism: Chloroflexaceae bacterium (assembly GCA_034431835.1). GTDB lineage: Bacteria > Chloroflexota > Chloroflexia > Chloroflexales > Chloroflexaceae > JACAEO01. The sequence continues at coordinate 3,307 of DAOUDA010000178.1, forward strand.
ATTTTTTCATCGATCCCTGGCAGCCGGCGCCTCGCGCGGTCATCACCCATGCCCACAGTGACCACGCCCGCCCCGGCATGGGGGCGTATCTGACCGCCCGCGAGGGTGAAGCGGTGCTGCGCGCGCGCCTCGGTCCCGATGCCGCCATCCAGACGCTGGCCTACGGGGAGCCGCTGCGCCTGAACGGAGTGGAACTGACGCTCTACCCCGCCGGGCACATCCTCGGCGCGGCCCAGGTGCGCGTCGCCTTGCGGGACGAGGTATGGGTCGTTTCCGGCGACTATAAGACCGAGGCCGACCCTACCTGCGCACCCTTCGAGCCGGTGCGCTGCCACACCTTTGTCACCGAGGCGACCTTTGGCCTGCCGATCTACCGCTGGCGCCCCCAGGCCGAGGTCCTTGCCGCCATCCACGCCTGGTGGCGGGCGAATCAGGACGCGGGGCGCGCCAGTTTGCTGTTTGGCTACGCGCTGGGCAAGGCCCAGCGCGTACTGGCGGGCCTTGATCCGGCAATTGGCCCGATCTTCTGCCATGGGGCAGTCGAGCGATTCAACGGCCTCTATCGCGCCGCCGGGGTTGCGTTGCCCCCCACCACCTACACCGGCGCGACGGGGCGTGAGGTGGACTGGTCCCGGGCCTTGATCATCGCACCCCCTTCGGCGCAGGCCAGCGCCTGGACGCGCCGCTTCGGCGAGGTCTCGACCGCCTTCGCCTCGGGCTGGATGCGCATCCGGGGCGCGCGCCGGCGTCGCGCCGTGGATCGCGGTTTCGTGCTCTCCGATCACGCCGACTGGCCCGGTCTGCTTGGCGCCATCGCGGCCACCGGCGCCGAGCGGGTCTGGGTGACCCACGGCTACAGCGCCGTGCTGGCGCGCTGGCTGACGGAGCACGGGCTGGACGCCCGTCCGATCACCACGCCCTTTGAGGGCGAGCAGGGCGCGGCTGTGAATGAGGAGGAGTGATTCCTCACCCTCCCGCCCCCTCCCTCTCCACCTACGGTGGAGAGATTCTCTCATGGGTGTCAAGCGGCAAGCGCCGCTTTCGAGGATGCTTTGCGCGGATCAACGGGTTGCTGATGCTGAAACAC
>DAOUDA010000179.1:0-9346 GCA_034431835.1 Chloroflexaceae bacterium
ACCGATCGCTCCAGCAGGGTCGCGCCCTCAGGGGGAGTGCGGCCTCACCGCCGACGACTACATGATACCAGATTATCCGGACAGGCTCTTAATGCGCCCCCAGGGTAATTAGTGTATACTTGACACTATATGATAGTCGCCAGAGCGCCGAATGTCAAGCCCTGCCAGGTTGCTTGAATAATAGGCTATCATGGGGGAGGGTTGGGGAGCGCCGCCCTCCCGGGCGCCCTGCCTGTAGGGAGGGTCCGGGAGGGCGGCGCCCTCCCAGGAAGAGTCTTTTTTTCGTCCCTCTGTTGTGCGGCGAAGCCGCATGGACGCCTTGTGAGAAAGGAACCGCGTATGCACCCCGATGAGTTTCGACAAGCGGGCCATGCGTTAATTGACTGGATCGCCGCCTATCGCGAGCGCCTGCCCGAGCTGCCGGTCTGGTCGCGCGTGAACCCCGGCGCGATCCGCGCGCAGCTCCCCGCCGCGCCTCCCGAGGCCCCCGAGCCGTTCGCCGCCCTGATGGAGGACCTGGAGCGCATCATCCTCCCCGGTCTCTCCCACTGGCAGCACCCGCGCTTCTTCGGCTACTTCCCCGCCAACGCCGCCCTGGCCTCGGTCCTCGGCGACCTGCTCAGCACCGGTCTGGGTCAACTCGGCCTGAACTGGGAAGCCAGTCCGGCGCTGACCGAACTGGAGGAGCATATGGCCGACTGGATGCGCCAGCTCCTCGGCCTCTCCGAGGCGTGGCGCGGGGTCATCCACGATACGGCCAGCACCGCGACCCTGGTGGCGCTCCTCTGCGCCCGCGAACGCAGCACCAGTTACAGCCAGAGCCGCGGCGGGCTGCAGGCCGAAGAGTTGCCGCTGACGGTCTATGTTTCAGCCGAGAGCCACAGTTCGGTGGAGAAGGCCGTGCTGCTCGCCGGCTTCGGGCGCTCCAACCTGCGGATCATTCCCACCGACGAGCGCCACGCGATGCGCGTGGATCTGCTGGCCGACGAGATCGTCGCCGACCTGACCTATGGCCGCCGGCCCTGCGCCGTCGTGGCGACAACGGGCACGACGGCCACCACCGGGTTCGACCCGCTCGAACCGATCGCCGCCATCTGCCAGGAGCGCGGCCTGTGGCTGCACGTGGACGCGGCGATGGCTGGCTCGGCGCTCATCCTGCCCGAGTGCCGCTGGATGTGGCAGGGCATCGAGGGGGCCGACAGTCTGGTGCTCAACCCCCACAAGTGGCTCGGCGCGGCCTTCGATTGTTCGCTCTTTTATGTCCGCGACCCGCAGCACCTGATCCGGGTGATGTCCACCAACCCGAGCTATTTGCAGACGGCGACCGACGGGGCGGTGACCAGCTTCCGCGACTGGGGCATTCCGCTGGGGCGGCGCTTCCGCGCCCTCAAGCTCTGGTTCCTGCTGCGGCTGGAGGGGGTCGAGGCCCTGCGCGCCCGGCTGCGTCGCGATCTGTCCGCGGCCCGGTGGCTCGCCGAACAGGTCCGCGCGACGCCGGATTGGCGCCTGCTCAATGCGGTGCACCTGCAAACGGTCTGCGTGCGCCACGAGCCGGCGGGGCTGGAAGGTGAGGCCCTTGACCGCCACACCCTCGACTGGGTCGGGCGGATCAACGCCTCGGGGGCGGCCTTCCTGACCCCGGCGGTGCTCGACGGGCGCTGGATGTGCCGGGTGAGCATCGGCGCCGAGCCGACCACCCATGCCGATGTCGCCGCCCTGTGGGCCTTGATGCGCGAGGAGGCGGAGGGCGTCAGCGGGGTCGCGTTGTAGAGCCTGCGAAGGCGCTCTCCTCCGAGTAAGGGCGTGGGGAAACCGGGTTTCCCCACCTGCCGCCAGGCGCCATCGCGTGCGCGGGGGGCGTGGGGAAACCGGGTTTCCCCACCTGCCGCAAAACGTCCAGGTACACCTACAGATTGAGCGCCGCGCCGTGCACCAGGGCGTGGGCCGCCTCGCCGATGGCTTCGTGGAGCGTTGGATGGGCGTGAACGGTCTGCGCCAGGCTCTCGCCGGTGGCCTCGTGGGTCAGGGCCAGCCCCCCTTCGCCGATGATCTCGGTGACATGGGGACCGATCAGGTGCATCCCCAGGATCTCGCCGTACTGCTCGTCGGCGACGAGTTTGGCCAACCCGAAGCGGCTCTGGCCGAGCACCCGCGCCTTGCCATTGGCCGAGAAGGGGAAACGGCCCACCTTCACCTGGTAACCCTGCTCCTTCGCCTGGGCCTCGGTCAGGCCGACGCTGGCGATCTCGGGGTTGCAGTAGGTGCAGGCGGGGATCTTGCGGTAATCCAGCGGCGTCACGTGCAGCCCGGCGATGTGCTCGACCGCCAGCACGCCCTCGGCGCTGGCCTTGTGGGCCAGCCAGGGCGTGGCGGCCACGCAGTCGCCAATCGCGTAGATGCCATCGGCGGCGCGCATGTAACCGTCGGTCTCGATGAACCCGCGGGCGTTGCGCTTCACGCCGGCCTCCTCCAGGCCGATGTTGTCGGTGTTCGGCTGGATGCCGATGGCCACCAGGAGCTTCTCCACGGCGATCTGCTGGGCCTTGCCGCCGGCATCGGTCAGCGCGACCACCACCTGCTCGCCTCCGGCGTCAATGCTCTCGACCCGCGCCCCGGCCAGCGTCTTGATCCCCCGGCGCTGGAACGCTTTGGCCAGTTCGGCGGAGACCTCTTCATCTTCGTTGGGCACGATCCGCGGCAGGGCCTCGACCACGGTTACCTCGGCGCCGAAGGCGCGGTACATCGAGGCGAACTCGACCCCGATCGCTCCCGCGCCGATTGCCAGCAGGCTCTTCGGCACGCTGGCGAGCCGCAGCGCGTCGGTAGAGGAGAGCACCCGCTGCCCGTCGAACTCCATGCCGGGGAAGGGCCGCGGGCGCGCCCCGGTGGCCACGATGATGTGCTTGCCGGTGAGGGTGCGCTCGCCGCCGTCGTTCAGGCGCGCATGCACCTGGCCGCGCCCCGCCAGCCGGCCCCAGCCGGCCACCACCTCGACCTTGTTCTTCTTCATCAGGTAGCCCACGCCATCGGTGCTGGCCTTGACCACGGCGTCTTTGTGCTTCATGGCCCCGCCGAGGTCGAAGCTGAGGCCCTCGACGCTGATGCCGAAGCGTTTCCCTTCGCGCACCTCATCGAGCAGGTCGGCGCTGTGTAGCAAGGCCTTGGTGGGAATACAGCCGACGTTGAGACACACGCCGCCGAGCGGCCCCGACTCGACCAGGGCCACACGCATGCCCAACTGGCTGGCCCGCACCGCCGCGACATAGCCGCCCGGCCCCGAGCCGATGATCACCACATCGTAGACGCTCTCGCTCACGGGAATTGCCTTTCTTTATACTAACCGATCAGAATCTGCTCCTCCGGATACTGCACTAGCTGGGTGCGCCGTTGCTGGCCGGCGATGGCAACGACAATTGTCAGCGCGCCCAGGCGCCCCCAGAACATCACCAGGCAGATCACCAGTTGCCCGAAGAGGTTCAACTCCGTGGTCAGGCCCAGGCTCAGGCCACAGGTGGCGAAGGCCGAGACCACCTCGAAGACCACCGGCTCCAGGGGCGCGTCGTGGGTCATTGCTATGAGCCAGGAGGCAAGCAGGGTAATCAGGAGACTGATGGTCAACACCGCGCCCGCCTTGCGTGTGGTGCCGGCGGCCAGGGAGCGCCCGCCGAACTGGGCCGTGGGCAATCCCCGGGCGTAGCTCCACAGCGAGATGGTCATAATCGCGAACGTGCCGGTGGTAATGCCGCCGCCCATCGAGGCGGGGGCGCAGCCGATGAACATCAGCGTGACCATGAGCAACTGGCTCGGGGCGGTCAGTTCGCTGAAGTGGGCAATGCCCACAAAACCGGCGGTGCGCGCCGATACAGACTGGAACAGGCAGATCAGCAGGGCGCGGAAGGGATCCTCTCCCGCGAGCGCGCCCGCGCTGCGGATCTCGGCCACCCAGAAGCCCAGCGTGCCGCTCACCACCAGGAAGGAGACCACGATCAGCGTGAGGCGCGTATGCAGCGAGAGCCGCCGCTCGCGGTAGTAGGTCAGCAGGTCGGCGATGACGGGAATGCCCAATCCACCGATGAAGATCAGTGTGCCCATAATCGCCAGGGTGAGATTGTCGCGGGGAATACCCTCAGGGAAGCCGGGAGTGCCGGTGAAGAGGTCGAAACCGGCGTTGCAGAAGGCCGAGACGGCGTGGAACATGGCGAAGAAGAACGCCTGGCCCTCGCTCAGGCGTTCGTCGGTGCGCCAGTGTAGATAGAGCAGCAGCGCCCCCAGGCTCTCGAACGCCAGCACGGTGGCCAGCACCCGCTTGGTGAGCGAGACGATCGCCGCGGGTGAGAGCAGGCCCAGCGAGTCGCTCAGCGCCATGCGTTCGGTCATGCCAATGCGCCGTCCCAGCAGCCGCATGATCACCACCGCGACGACCATGAAGCCGACGCCGCCGATCTGGATGCCGGTCAGGAGCAGGATCTGCCCCACCAGCGAAAGTTCCTGCGACACGGTGATGGTGGACAGCCCGGTGACGCTCAGGGCCGAAACGGCGGTGAAGAAGGCGTCGTTCCAGGCCAGGGAGTGTTCGCGGCCCGAAATCGGCAGCATCAGCAAAAGGGTGCCCAGGGTGACCAGCAGGGCCAGTCCGCCCACGATGCGCGGCGCCGGGGGCAGCGGTCGCCGTGTTGAGCCGGTCTGAGCGCGACCAGGCCGTGCCATCTGATCTGGTGCGATCCGCATTTATCTGGCCTGGTTGCAAAAACTGCTGATGGACTGATCCGAACCGATCACCAGGATCATATCATCGCGGGCGAAGACCATGTCGGCAGAGGGGGTGACGAACATCTGCGCGCCGCGCTTGATCGCCAGCACGTTGATGCCGAACCGCTTCCGCAGCCCGCTGGTCATCAACGACTGGCCCACCAGCCAGTTCGGCACGCGCACCTCGGCCACGCTGAAGCCCGACCCCAGGTCGAGATGATCGAGCACCCGCGGCTCGGCCAGGCGCCAGGCCAGCCGGGCGCCCGCCTCGTGTTCGGGCAGCACCACCTGGTCCGCGCCGACCCGCAGCAGGATCTGCTGCTGGCGCTCGCTCACCGCCTTGCAGACCACCCGGTTCACGCCCATGCTCTTCAGCGTCACGGTGGTCATCAAGTTGTTTTCAAAGTGCGTGCCGATTGCCACCACCACGGTCTCAAACGACGTAATGTCCACCGCGCGCAGGGCATCTTCGTTGGTGGAGTCCAGGGCCACGATCTGGGTGATGCGGTCGGCCAGGTTTTGAACGATCTCGGGATCGCGGTCAATTCCCAGAACCGTGTAGCCGCGCTCGATGAGGTTGAGGGCCACGGCGCTGCCGAAGCGCCCCAGGCCGATCACCGCGAACTCCTGGCTACCGTTTCGACGGGCCATCCCCGTTACCTTCCTGATCCTACGGTCGTCGTAGGCTTGTGCTGTCGCCGGCTTCGCTCATGCGCCTTTCATTGTACAACGCTTCCGCGCTTTCTCCACCTGCATGGATGCTTTCTCAACGCCGGTTGGAGGATGCGGGGAAAGCGGGTTTCCCCGCGCCCCTGCCGGCAGGTGTGGAGGGCGCGGCGCCCTCTTCCCATCCCCCTCCCAGAAGGGAGGGTGTGGGAGAGCGCGGCCCTCCCAGGAACACTTCTCAGGGAACGCCGGGATTCCATTCGCCTGACCCCGGCGGAGCGTCCCGATATGCTACAATGCCGGCGCTATGAGTGACGCGCCACTATTCATTGATACCCACGCCCACCTGGCCATGAGCCAGTTCGACGCGGACCGCGAGGCGGCGATCGCCCGCGCCCGGGCCGCCAGCGTGGCCCGCATGATCGAAATCGGCTACGACTTGCCTTCCTCCCGCGCCGCGGTGGCCCTGGCCGAACGCCATCCCGCCATCTACGCCGTGGTTGGCCTGCAACCCAATCACATCCACGAGGCTTCGCCCGACTACCTGGAGCAGGTGCGTGCCCTGGCAGCGCATCCGAAGGTGGTTGCCATCGGTGAAATCGGCCTCGACTACTACTGGATGCGCGTCCCTCCCGCGAGCCAGGAGGAGGTCTTTCGCGCCCAGCTCGCCCTTGCCCGTGACCTGGGGTTGCCGGTAGTGATCCACAGCCGCGACGCGCAGGCCGACACGCTGCGGATCATCGCCGACGCGGCCCGCGGCCAGACCGGGGTGATGCACGCCTTCTCCGGCGACTGGGCCTACGCGCAGGCCTGCCTCGATACAGGCTTCATGCTTTCGTTCACCGGAACGCTGACCTACGCCAGAGCCACCGCCCTGCACGAGGTTGCGCGGCGGGTGCCGCTCGATATGCTGCTGACCGAAACCGACAGCCCCTATCTGTCTCCCAACCCCTACCGTGGCCAGCGCAATGAACCGGCGTATGTGCGCCTGGTCGCCGAGCGGCTCGCCGCCCTGCGCGAGGAGCCGCTGGCCCACGTGGCCGCCCGGGTGTGGGCGAACGCGGAGCGCCTGTTTACCTTTGACGGGCCGCGCCACTAGGGGCGCGGACGCCGCAGTTCACCTATGGCAGCCAGATCATCCACCTACCCATCCCCCGTACCTGGCCCGGCGCGCGCCCTGGGCGCGCTGCTCACCGGCGCGCTGCTGATCCTGCTCATGACCGGCTCGGTCGTATACGCGCTCTCGGTGTCGGGTTGGGCGCCCGGACTGGAGGCGCTGCGGCCCATGGCCCTCCTCGGCCTGCTGTGCGGGGTCGTCTTCGCCGGGCTGCCCTGGCTGCCCCGCTGGCTCGCCCACCTCCTCAGCGCGGCCCTGGCGCTCGCCTGGGTGGTGCACGCCCTGGCCCCCTTGCTCGACGAACGCCTGATCACCTGGCGCGACCGGGCCACCGATCTGCTCATTCGCGGGCTGATCTGGGGGCGCGTAATCAGTTCGGGCGGGCGCGGCGAGGACATCACGCTCTACGTGCTGGCCCTCTGCCTGCTCTGCTGGGGCCTGGCCTACGGCACGGCCTGGGCCGTGCTGCGCGAGGGTCAGGTCTGGCGCCCGATCATTATGAACGCGACCATCGCCCTGGTCAACTACACCTACGTGCAGCCCAGGCCGACGACGGCCTTCTTCGTTTTTCTGGGGGCCGCGCTGCTGCTGCTGGCGCATCAGAACGTGCGCCAGCGCCAGGCCTTCTGGGAAGCCTGGCGCATCGAGTACCCCGATCTGCTGGCGCTGCACGTGCTCTGGTCGGCGACGCTGGTCTGCGCCGGGCTCATCGCCCTCACCGCGCTCTTGCCCGGTAGCGTGTCGGTCGATCGGGCCACGCGCACCTGGGCGCTGTTGAGCAGCCCCGTCCGCGTCGCCCGCGAGCAGTGGGAAGATATGTTCAGCACCATCAGCGCCCCGCCAGGTGCGGGCAGCGGGGCCTTTACCTCGCGTGGCGCGGCCCTGGGCGGGGCGCGGCGCCTCGGCGACGAGGTGGTGATGACCGTGCGCTCCACGCGCTACGAGTACTGGCGCGCCGTGGCCTTCGACCGCTACGACGGCGCCGGGTGGGAGAACACCACCGGCGAACAGGCCCGCGCTACCCTCGGCGCCGCCGCCCCTGAACAGGCCCGCACCCCCCGCTCCGCCGATGAGTCCATTCCCCTCGCCGAGTTGCGCGGGCGCCGCGAGATCACCCAGACCGTGACGCTGGCGAAGGATCGCCTGGATGACCTGGTAGTGGTCGGCGGCGCTGCGCGGAGCGTCAGTCTGCCGGTGCTGGTGGAGCACAACTACTTCCTCGATGAGAGCGGCGGCGCCCGGCCCAATTTCGACGACAGCGCGCTCATCGTCGCCCGCGAGCGCCTCAGCGCCGGGACAACCTACAGCGTGACCGCCATGGTCTCCTTCGCCGACATCAGCAGCCTGCGCGCCGCCGGCGATGACTACCCCCGCTGGGTGCGCGAGCGGTACCTGCACCTGCCCGACAGCGTCACCCCGCGCACCCGCGAACTGGCCTCCCGACTGGTGAGCGAGGCCGGCGCGCTCACCGCCTACGACCGGGCCGTGGTCATTCAGGACTACCTGCGCACCTTCCGCTACAACGAGAACATCGCCATCCCGCCCACCGGCAGGGACCTGGTGGACTGGTTCCTCTTCGAGCAACGGGAGGGCTACTGCGACTATTTCGCTTCGGCCATGGTGGTGATGTTACGCGCGCAGGGCATTCCGGCCCGCTGGGTGCGCGGCTACGCCGGGGGCGAGTTTGATGCCGAACGGGGGATCTACGTGGTGCGGGAGAGTGTGGCCCATAGCTGGCCCGAGGTCTACTTCCCTGGCTTTGGATGGGAGCGTTTTGAGCCGACGCCAGCGGCCTACACCAGCCCGCCGCAGCGCCCGCTGACCAGCGCCTTCGGCGAGGATGTCGCCGACCCGGCGGCGAGCGGCGTCGCGCCGCGCGACAACCGCGATCTGCTCGATGAGCTTGACGAGGGGTTGGAGCCGAGCCGCGCGCCGGTCGTTATCCAGGCGCCGGGACGGGCGCCAGGCGCAGCCTCACGCGGTCTGCCGGTCATTGGGGTGGCGCTGGCGATTGCCGCGCTGGGCGCGGGGGCGCTGTACGGGGTATGGCGCCGCGAAACGCGGGGTCTGGGGGCGGTCGCGGCAACCTACGCGGGCATGGCCCTCCTGGCCGGTTGGAGCGGCCTGCCCCAGCGTCCCTCGCAGACCCCCGACGAGTACGCCGAGGCCCTCGGGGCGGCCCTACCCGCGCATCGCCGCACCATCCGCGCCATCGCCCGCGCCTACGCCAGTGAGCGCTACCGCCGGCGCCCGACCCCCCTGCCCCCCGCGGCGGAGATCGGGGCGTTGCGGTGGGCCCTCATCCGCCGGGTGATCAGCCGTGGGCGGTGGGGGTATCGTCATCATCGATGATGATGCTCGTAGCGACCTCCTCTGAGCGGCTTACCAGCGCGTCGCTCAGGGAGAGGTAGAGGGCGTCGGCTGGTTCATCAACTTTCAGTTTTCTCGTCGCCGATAGGGACCGGGCAATGCGCCGTGTTCGTCATTCCTGCCTGAGAGTCAGTTCATACCAGAAGTCAGCCAGATACCCTTTTAGGCGGGCGTTTCTGTTAAAAACTACGAATTAGCCTGCATCCTCGCAGTCTCATCAGCCCCCACGCAATCTTTTGCCACGCCGCCTACGCTCTACAGAAACGGGGGCGGAAAGCCCCCCTTTGTTCGTCCTGGCCACAGCATACCACAGCCCGGGCAAAGCTGGTAGTCGTTACGCGACCACCGAACCAGGGTGTGACGAAACGTTTTGCATGACCCCCACCGCGCGAAGCGGACCGGGTTTCGGGAGCGTGCGGCGGCCGTTCCCGGCGGACGCCGCCC
>DAOUDA010000180.1:0-27808 GCA_034431835.1 Chloroflexaceae bacterium
CCCAGCTCCTGGGCCAGCCGGGCGGCCAGGCGCGCCCCCGCGCGGGTGACGGCGATCACCGCGGTGTGGGGCGCTTCGGCTGGCTCCGGCGTGGCGCCGGTGGTCGTCTGCCGCCGGTAGCCGTGGGCGAACTCCGAGGCGTAGAGCCGGCTGCGCGTGGCGGGCCGGGCGGCGCCCAGGGCCGGGCCGACCAGGATGAGGGCGTGGCGGGTGAGGCCGGCTTCGCGCACCTGAGGGGCAATGTTGGCCAGCGTGCCCGTAATGACCCGCTCATCGGGCCAGGTGGCCCGGTAGACCACCGCGACCGGCGAGTCGGGGGCGTAGGCGCCGCCGGCCCGTAACTCGGCCACCACCTGCTCGATCTGGGCCACGCTGAGGTAGAGCGCCAGCGAGGCGCCGTGGGCCGCCAGATCGCGCAGGGCCTCGCCGCGGGGCACGGGGGTGCGCCCGGCCACCCGCGAGACGATGAGCGTCTGGGTCACCTCGGGCACGGTCAACTCGACGCCGAGGCGGGCCGCGGCGGCAAAGGCCGCCGTGACCCCCGGCACAATCTCGTAGGGCACGCCCTGCTCGTCGAGGGCGGCCATCTGCTCGTGGATCGCGCCGTAGAGAGAGGGGTCGCCGGTGTGGACCCGCGCGACTACCCCGCCCGCCCGCGCCGTCTCGACCATCAGGGCGACGATCCGCTCCAGATCCAGACCGGCGCTGCCAACCACGCGGGCCGTGGGCCGGGCATAAACAGCCGGCACCGCCTCGTCCACCAGGCTATCGGCGTAGAGGATCAGGTCGGCCCGGGCGATGATGTCGCGCCCGCGGACGGTGATCAGATCGGGGGCGCCCGGTCCCGCGCCGATGAAGTAGACGGTGCCGGGGGTAACGGGGTAACTCATAAACGGTCTCCTCGGCGAACGATCACGAGCGACAGGTAGGGGCGATTGTGAAGGTCGAGGCCGCGCAGGTCGCGAGCGATCAACTCTTCGGGCATGCCGACGTATTCGGCGTAGAGGGCCCGGTCGAGCAGGCCGGTCTGCTCCAGGGTGTCAACGATGCGCGGAAGGGCCGGGCCGGCCTTGAGCAGCACGACGGTCTCGAACTCGGCGAGCAGACGCCGCAGGCGCTCCGGGTCGTCCTCGTGGCTGGCGGGCAGCACGACCAGGCGCTCATCGGCCAGGGCCAGCGGCAGGGCACCGGCGGCCGCCGCCGCGGCGAAGGAGGTCACCCCGGGGATGATCCGCAGTTGCAGATGCGGGGCCAGGGCGGCCAGTTCGCGCCACAGGTAGGTGACCGTGCCGTAGAGCAGCGGATCGCCGAGCAGCAGATAGGCCCCGCGTTGCCCGGCGTCCAGATGGCTGGCGATGGTCGCGGCGGCCTCGCGCCAGGCCGGGCGCAGTCGGACCGCGTCGCGCACCATGGGCAGCGCCAGTTCGACCACGCGCTGCCGGGCGAGGTCGAGCCAGGGGGCGGCGATGCGCAGGGCCATGCTCTGCGCGCCGTCGCAGCTGCGGGGCGCGAAGACCACCTCGGCGGCCTGGATGGCCCGCAACCCCTTGAGGGTGATCAACTCCGGGTCGCCCGGCCCCAGACCGACTACGGTAAGTCCTGGTTCAAAAGCGCCTGACAATGTGGTCTCCTTCTTTGTGCCTTTTTGGGAGGTGCGGAGGGCCGCGCCCCTCGGAGTAAAAGGGGTTTCCTTCCGGGGCCTGCGGTCCCCAGGCCCCCGCCCGACAGGGTCGTTGTTCGTTGGGTTTGGCAGGGTAGCCGCCAAACCCAACGAAGCACCCGGCGTTCGGGGCAAGCCCCGAAGGTGTTGCATCAGCCCTTGTCCAGATCCGCGCCTGAGCGCGGCGGAACATCGTGATATACTTTCCAGTATGCGCAAGCCAGACGATCCTGAAGTAACGCCACGCCTGGCGACCCGCTTTCTGCGCCTGGCGCTCCGCCGGGCGGCGCGGGGCACGGGCTCACACGTTGCGTTTTACACCCGGCGCACGGCTATGCAACCGGTTCCTGACCTCGATGCCATCCTCGGAGCGCTACCCTGGGCGCTGGTTGGGGGCCTGGCACTACGGGCCTATCTGCCCGAGCGGGCGACTCTGTATGTAGACATTCTCATCCACAAACGCGACGCGCCGGCAGCGCAAAAGACCCTGTTAGACGCCGGGTACCGCTTCGTGGGCGCGTTGAGCATCGGTGGCTTTACGGTGCAGCGGAACGATGAAGCGTTGCTCGACGTATTGACCCGTTCCGATCCCTGGCTCGACGAGGCGCTGCACAATCCATCCCGCGATCCGGCCGGCTTCCCCGTCCTGGGGCGACCGTTCTTGATCCTGATCAAGCTCCAGGCCGGTCGCACCCAGGACCTGGCCGACATCCAGCGTCTACTCGCCTTCACCCCACCCGCCGAACGCCAGACGGTACGCGAGGTAGTTGAGCGATACGATCCCGGGTTGCTGGAAGGCCTCGATGCGCTCATCACCCTGGCCGATCTCGAGTTCGGATCATCGCATTATGACGACCCCCGCTCCGGATGATACGTATTTCACGCTCTATCCGCGTGAGGCATCAAACCTTCCCTTTCACCCACGTCACCACGAACACCGGATTGAGCGCCTCGAGGCGCAGGTCGTCCTGGATGGGCGCGCCGCGGTTGATCTGGACCTGGTAGAGCCGCGCCTCGGGCACGTGCTGGCGCGCCTCGCGCAGCCGGTCGAGGGTCACCAGGTTGAGCACCAGGCGCCCGCCAGGGCGCAGGCGCTGGCGGGCCAGGTCGAGCAGCGCGCCCAGGCGCCCGCCGCTGCCGCCGATGAAGATCGCGTCAGGAGCGGGCAACGCGGCACAGGCATCCGGGGCCTCGCCGTGGATCAGGTGGAGGTTGGGCGCGGGGAAGCGGCGCAGGTTCTCGCGGATGTGCTCGCACAGCGCCTCCCGGCGCTCCACGGCGTAGACCGTGGCCGACGGTTGAGCGCGAGCGGCCTCGATACCCACCGACCCGCTGCCCGCCCCGATGTCCCACAGCACCTCCCCTGGCCCCAGGGCCAGTTCCGCCAGGCTCAACAGGCGCACCTCGCGCTTGGTGATCAGCCCGGCCTCGGCGCTGAAGGCCGCATCGGGCAGGCCGGGGGCGCGGGCCGCCGGCAAAGCGGTTCGCCCCGCCTCCTCATCGGGCGGCTGCCCCTCACCATCGCGCCAGACCACCAGCACGTTCAGCGGCGCGAAGGTCCGAGCGGCTGCCTCCTCCAGTGTCGCGCGCACGATGCGCTGCCCGGTCTCACCCAGGTTCTCGCAGATGGCGCATGGCGCGGTTGGCGAGAGGCCGGCCTCGATCAGCGCCCGCGCGATCACCGCAGGGGTGTGGCGGTCGTCGGTGAGGATGGCCGCCTTACGCGCCTGCCGCGCGCCGCGGACAACCTCGTCCAGGGGGCGGGCGTGGGCGCTGAGCAGCGCGGCGTCGTACCAGGGTTCGCCCAGGGCGGCAAAAGCAAGCTGGTACGAGGTGGGCGCGGGGATGATCTCCAACTCCTCAGCCGCGAACCAGCGGCGCAGACTGGCGCCAATGCCGTACCACAGCGGATCGCCCGAAGCCAGCACGACCGCCCGTTCCCCCCGCTCCAGGGCCTCGCGCAAACGCTGAGCGACGAGCGGCAACCCCTGGCGCACGCTCAGCCGCTCGCCGCCGAAGGCGGGAAAGGCATCAAGGTGACGCTCGCCGCCGACCAGCAGATCGGCGCCGAGCACGCGGGCGATCAACGTCTCGGGAAGACCGGCGCAACCGGCGCCGGTCATGCCCACCACCAGGATGCGCCGGGAAGGTTCGGGGGCGGTCGGATTCATTGGAACCTCTTTTGCCATTTTGGATTTTGGATTTGTGCGGCTGGGCCGCAAAGGATGGAGGGGAACCCGAGGCCCCGCCGTTCTCAGGTGTAGGGTTTTCCGGCACATCCTCGCGTCACATGCGCCATCTGGAGCATTGGGATGCCGAAAACCTGTTCTCGCTCGAAAAACCCTACACCTGAGAGAGGCCCCCCTACACGCCCTGGCCCGCCGGGACGCCGGGCGGCCCGGCACCGGCTGACGGAGGGCAGGGAAACCAGATTCCCCCACGCCCCTTCTTGCAAAGGAACGTTTCAGCGCCCATCGCCATTCTCGGACCGTTTTCGGGCCAGGACCGCGCCGTCGAAGTCCACCAGGACGGCCTCCAGGCACATGTCGGCGTGAAACCGCTGCACGAATCGCTGCATCTGCTCCAGGGCCATGGCGGTAAGATGTTCAAGGGGCGCCAGCTCGCCGCGGGCCTGGCAGATTTCTAGAAAATGGCGCCCGGTGTTGGCGCTCTCCGTCGCGGCGATCAACTCCGGCGAGGCGCCAATCTCGCGGCACACCTGGGCGAGAAAGGCAAAGTCCACCGGATTGCCCGCGACGTGGGTAACCATACGGCCCTGGGCGGTTTTGATGATCCGGCTGATCATGGCGACCAGGATGGCCTCACGCACGCCGTGGTTGATGCAGGCCCGCAGTGCCGCCCCGGTAAACACGCTAATCTCTACAAAGGCCAGTTCGGGCAGTTCGGGGAACAGACGCATCGCGTACTGCTCGGAGCGCGCCCCGGTGGCAAGCACGACCCGCTCGGGGCTGTGGTAGGCGGCCAGTTGCACCGCCTGGAGCACGCTGTGGCGCCAGGCGGCCGTGCTGTACGGGTAGACCTTGCCGCTCGTGCCGAGGATGCTGATCCCCCCGATGATCCCCAGACGGGGGTTAAGGGTCTTGCGGGCCAGGTGTTCACCCTCGGGCACGCTGATGATCACCTCAAGCCCGATACGCTCCAGGATCGCCGGCCCCTCGGGGACGACCTCGCCCAGGGCCGCGAGCACGTTCTCGGTGATCTGCTGGCGCGGCACGGGGTTGATCGCCGCTTCGCCCACCGGCAGTCCCAGACCGGGCAGGGTCACCCGGCCCACGCCCGGGCCGCCATCGAGGCGCAGGCCCGGATCAGACGTGCGGCGCACCGTGGCGCAGATCAGCGCGCCGTGGGTCACATCCGGGTCATCGCCCCCGTCCTTGCGCATGCAGCACGAGGCGGCGTCGGCGGCAAGCTGGCGCTCCAGCGGCGTCATGGTGGTCGTCTCGCCCGTGGGCAGGCTGACTGTCACCGTGTCGGGCCAGGCGCCGGTGAAGAGGGCAACCGTGGCGGCGCGGGCCGCCGCGGCCGCGTTGGTCCCGGTGGTGAAGCCGGTGCGCATGCCGCGCCGGTTGCGCGGAGGTACGGGCATGTCCATACCGTTCACCATCACAAGGCATCGTTCCCCGCGCCCACCGCCAGGCGCAGCAGGGCGTTGATCACCGCGACCGCCACAGTGGAGCCGCCTTTGCGACCGCTGGTGATTAGCCAGGGGACGGCGGTCACCTCGGCGAGGGCGGCCTTGCTCTCGGCGGCGCCGACGAAGCCCACCGGCACGCCGATGATGAGCGCCGGGCGCGCCCCCGTCCCCACCAGGCGGATCACCTCCTCCAGGGCGGTGGGGGCGTTCCCGATGGCAACGATGGCGCCCTCCAGCAAGCCCCGTTCCGCGGCCAGACGCATACTCTGCGCGCCGCGGGTGATGCCGTTGGCGACGGCGAAGGATTGCACCTCGGGGTCGTCAATCAGGCAGTGGAGCGAACCGCCCAGCGCCGCCAGGCGTCCGGCGTTGACGCCCACGCGCACCATGTGGACGTCGGTGAGCACCGCGCAGCCCGCCCGCAGCGCCTCCACGCCGGCCTCGGCCGCGCCGGGGCTGGTGCGCACCAGATCGGCGAACTCAAAATCGGCGGTCGAGTGGACGATGCGCTCGATCACCGCCGCCAGCGGCGGCTCGAAGGCGTGGCCGCGCTCGGCCAGGCCCCGGCGGATAATCGCGAAGGACTCGGCCGCGATGGCGTGGGGATGGGTCGTCACGGGTGGACCTCCTGGTCGGTATGGTGATGAGCGCCATGATGGTGGGCGTGGGCTTCGGCGTCAATGGCCCTCCGGCGGTAGACGCAGAGATCGCAGGTCATGGCCGCCGTGCCATCCACGATCTCGCGGTACCGGGCCGCGGCGGCGGTGAGCAGGCCCGGATGGGGAAAGAGGTGCTCGCCGATCAGGATTTCCAGCTCAGGGTGCTGCTCCTGGGCCAGGCGGGCCTGCCGCGCGATGTCGTCGCGCACGAAGCCGGTGAACAGCAAATACGGCAGCACCACCACCCGCTGCGCGCCCAGCCGCGCGCAGCGGGTCACCGCCTGCCCCACGTCCGGCCCGACAACCGCCTGGTAGGCGTATTCGACCAGCGGATGCCCGTACAGCTCGGCGAGCAGGCGCGCCAGGCGGGGCAGTTCGGCGTTGCTCTGGGGGTCCTTGCTGCCGCGCCCGACCACCAGGAGCGCGGTCGCGTCGGGGGGCACGGAGCGGTTGCTCCGGGCAAGGGCGGCGGCGGCGCGGGCGGCCAGGGTGTCAATCAGGTGCAACTGCGAGCCAAGCGGCACGCCGTAGCGCAGCATCACGCCGGGGTGAGCGGCCTGCGCCTCGGCCAGCAGGTCGGGCACGTCGCGCTTCTGGTGGCGCCCCGCCCCCAGAAAGAGCGGCAGGGCGGCGATCCGGCGCGCCCCCGCCGCGACGCACCGGGCGAAGCCCTCGCCAATGGATGGCTCGGCCAGTTCGAGAAAGCAGGGCTGAATTGCCACGCCCAGGTACTGGCCGAGGTCCTCGGCGAAGCGGTAAAACTCGGCATTGCCCGCCGCGTCGGGGCTGCCGTGACCGATGAGCAGGAGCGCGTCCGGTTGGAAGTGCATGGTGGCCTCTACTTTCTGAGGGAACGCCGGCACTCCAGCGAGACTTCGTCTCAGCGGGAGTTGCGGGGACCTGCGGCCCCCGTAAGATTTTCCTGCGCGGCAATGCCGCGCCGCACCCGAAAGGGGTTTTCAGCGGTGCAGGACCTTTCCGAGCTCCCCTTTAGGGAGAAGGCTCATCCTGGCCTCAGGGCGATACCGCCGTCGCCCTGACCGTAGAAACACGAGATTTCGCCATCCGCGCGCCGGGCAGCAAGGCGATCGCCAGAAGGAGCGCCAGCGTCCGGGCGATCCGGCGGGCCTCGGCGATCAGCGCGGCGTCGGGGAGGCGCGGGCCATCGCCCAGGCAGTAGTGATCGCGTTTGGTCAGCGTCGTATCCAGCGCGCCGGCCATGGCCGCCATGGGCCAGCCGGCGTTGGGCGAGGCGGTGCGGCCCGCGTCGCGCCGGGCGACGCGCCAGGCGGCGGCGCCACGCCCGAGGGTGATCTGTGCGGCCAGGGCGATCAGCATGGCCGTCACGCGGGCCGGCGCCAGGTTCAGCGCATCGTCGAGGCGCGCCGCCGCCTTGCCCAGATACTCGTAGCATTCATCACGATAGCCCCACATCGCATCGGCGGTGTTGATCAGCCGGTAGGCCGCCAGCGCCGGCAGGCCGCCGCTCAGGTAGGCCAGGACCGGGGCCACCAGGCTGTCGGAGAGGTTCTCGGCCAGCGACTCGATCGCCGCCGCGGCCACCTCGTCGGCGCGGAGATCGGCGGTGGGGCGGCTCACCAGGTGCCAGCTTGCCAGGCGCCGGGCCTCGTCCAGGTCACCGGCCTCCAGCGCGGCCTGCACCGCGCCCACGGCCCGGTCGAGGCTCCGGTAGGCCAGCAGGGTCGAGGCCAGCACCCCCTGGATCAAAACCTGGCGCGGCGGCAGCCGGGCGGCTCCGCCGGCGAGCAGCGCCCCGCCCGCCACCCACAGGGCGCCCCACCCCAGACGCGCCCGCGCGCTCCGGGGCGCCAGCCGCTCACCCAGACGCATCCAGCTTCCGAGCAGCACGACCGGGTGCCAGGCATTCGGCGGATCGCCCAGCAGCGCATCGGTGGCCAGGGCGACCAGCAGCGCCCAGCAGCGCGCCGAGAGGATGTCGGCCATGTTTGGGGAAGTGTTCACAACGCTGTCCGCTCCGCGTGTACCGAGAAGGACACTCCTGGGAGGGCAAGGCCCTCCCCAAACCTCCCACGGGCAGGGGCATGGGGAAACCTGGTTTCCCCATGCCCCGCCAACCGCCTATGTGCACATTAGACCTCCATGCACTCATCGGCGCCGATGAGGCGGCGCAGCTCTGCATCGCCGAAGACCTCGGCGGACGGGGCGACGACGACCACCTGCCCCGCCTCCATCACTGCCACCAGATCGGCCCAGTGGCGCGCCACGCTCAGGTCATGGGTGGCCAGGAGCACCGTCACCCCTTGCGCGACCAGGCGGTTGAAGATGGCGAAGACTTGCCGCCGCATCCAGGGATCAAGCCCGGACGTCACCTCGTCGGCCAGGATGACCCGCGGGGCCATGGCCAGCACCCCGGCCAGGGCCACACGGAGCTTCTGCCCGCCGCTGAGGGCGTGGGTGGGCCGGTCGAGCAGATCGTGCACCTCGCACAGCGCCGCGGCCTCGGCGACGCGCCGGCGCGTCTCGGGCGCATCCAGGCCCAGGTTGAGCGGCCCGAAGCTGATGTCCTGAGCCACACTGGCGCTGAACAACTGGTCGTCGGGATTCTGGAACACCAACCCCACCTGGCGGCGGGCGGCGAGCAGGCCGCGCCGGGTGTAGACCAGCGGCTCGCCGGCCACGCGCACCTGACCGGACGAAGGGCGCAGCAGCCCGTTGGCGTGGAGCATCAGGGTGCTCTTGCCCGCGCCATTGCGCCCCAGGAGCGCGACCCGCTGGCCCGCCTCCAGGCGCAAACTGGCCCCGCGCAGGGCGGGTTCGGCGCCGCCGGGGAAGCGGTAGTGCAGTTGTTCAAGTTCGAGCAGCGCGGTCATCGCCACGCTCCCGCCAGCAGCAGGCTGGCGGCCAGGGCCGCGCCGAACCACCGCGCGCGCCAATCGCGCCGGTAGTCGAGGGGCAGCACCCGCAGCGGCCCCACCAGGCCCCGGCTCTCCAGCGCCATCTGCAGGCGCTGGCTGCGCCGGTAGGCGTCGAGGAAGAGCTGGCTCCCCAGAAGGCCGGCGCTGCGCAGCGCGCGCCGGAGGCCGGCGTAGCCGAGACGGGCATCCTGGGCGGTGGCCATGCGCTGGAGGCTTTCGAGGAGCACAAAGATCGCCCGGTAGGTCAGGCTCATGAGATCGATCAGCGTTTCGGGCACGCGCAGGCGGCGCAGCAGTTCGATCAGATCGAGCAGCGGCGTGGTGAGAATCAGAAAGTTGAGCGCCGCCGCGCAGCCCACGGCGCGGGTGAAGAGGCGCGTCGCCAGGGCCAGCGACTCGGCGCTGCTCCCGATCCAGAGCGGGCCGAATTGCAGCGCCGGCCCCGCCAGGGGCGCCAGACTGACGCTGAGGGCCACCCCGACCAGCGAGAGGAGCAGGAACGGCGCCTCGGCGAGCAACGCGCGCCCGAACGCCCGCGCCGGCACCCGCGCCCACAGAGTTGCCAGGGCAAACATCCACGCCAGCGTGAGCAACCCGACCACCGGCTGATCCAGCGCCAGACAGAGCAGCAAGGCAAGCAGCGCCAGACCGCCCTTCTGAGCCGGGTCCAGTTCGCGGATGGCGTTGCTGTAGGCGTAGCGGTCAATGATATGCATGGCTGATCGTAGCGGCCTATCGGGCTATCCAGGATATCCGGCGCCATTCTGGGAGGGCCGCGCCCTCCCGGACCCTCTCCTCGGGCAGGGCCGTGGGGAAACCTGGTTTCCCCACACCACAGGGAAGGGCGCAGCCCTCCCAGCCCATTCCGTCACCGCCTTATCCGCTCACCGGCGGCATGCCCGGTTGGGGCGCTCTCCGCCGAGGTTGAGGCGCGGGCCTGGCGCTGGCCGTGCTTGAGGCCGAAGAAGTAGCCGATCAGCCCGGCGCCGATGGCCGCCTGCACGGCGAAGAGCAGGCTCTCGGTTTCGCCGCCGGGCGGCTCGAACAGCGGCGTGAACCACGGCTCATAGTCGGGGGCCACCTCGGCGATGGCCTCCTCGGCCGCCGCATCGGCGCCACCGAACTCCGAGTCGCGGATGAACAGCAGCGGAACAATCGCCAGCACGATCACCACACCTAGCAGCAGCAGCGACACACCCCACCCGAAAGGTTTTGGCTGCATGGCTACGCTCCTTTCAGCACGCCAAGGGTCTGGAGCTCGGTCTCGGCGTTCCTCTGCAACGCATTGAAGATCAACACGGTCAGAATGCCTTCGCTGATCGCCAGAGGGATCTGGGTCACGGCGAAGATCGTTCCGAACTTGGCGAACGAGGCCACGAACCCGCCGGTCGCATCGGGATAGGCCAGGGCCAGTTGCACGGACGTGACGACATAGGTGGCGAGGTCCGCCAGGGCCGCGGCGAGAAACACCGCCAGCCAGATCGGCGCGCGATCCTGCAACCCTTTCCAGATGCCCCAGGCCACCAGCGGCCCGACCACGGCCATGCTGAAGGCATTGGCCCCCAGGGTGGTCAGGCCGCCGTGGGCCAGCAGCAGGGCCTGGAAGAGCAGGACAACCGTGCCGAGCACGCTCATCACCAGCGGCCCGAAGAGGATGGCGCCCAGGCCCGTGCCGGTGGGATGGCTGCTCGAACCGGTGACGCTGGGAATCTTCAGGGCGCTCAGCACGAAGGTAAAGGCCCCGGCCAGACCCAGCAGCAGCCGGGTTTCGGGCTTCTCGACGATCAGGCGGTTGATCCGGCGCAGCCCGATCACCCAGAACGGCAGGGTGACGACGAACCAGAACGCGGCCCAGAACGGCGGCAGAAAGCCCTCCATGATGTGCATGGCATGGGCCGGGCGCGCCTCGAACACAAGCAGCGCCGCCGCTCCGGCGGCAACCAGCAACCAGCGTTTCCAGCGATCGATCATGGCTTTTGTCCTGACCTGATTAAGAGCCTGTCCCAATAACTCCTGCAGAGGGTGGGGAAACCAGGTTTCCCCACCTTCCTACCGGAGTTATCCGGATAGGCTCTAAGTAGTCTGTAAACGACGTTTCCCCGTATTTCGCCCCCACGGTCATGCTGAGCGAAGAAGCCGAAGCCCTGAGCGAAGCGAAGGGGAAGCATCTTCCGGCTCCTGGTGCGGTAGACCCCTCGCTGCGCTCGGGGTGACAAACACCGCGAAACTTCGTTCACAGATAAGTGGCGCATCCGTCAACTCATAGGTCATGCTGGGCGCAGCCACTGCCCTGAGCCCTTCGCTTTGCGCAGGGTGACGCGGAACTCGCCGGATGCACCATTACGACGGGGACCGCGGCCCCGCACCATCGCACGTTCCGGAGCGGCATAGCGAGACCGCGCCACCCCGGAACGCAGCTTTCGGAGGGGCCGTGCCCATCTGTGGCTCCCCTCTAGTGGATCAAGCATGCCGCTCAGGGTTCTAAAACTCGATCCCCGGCTGGGCCTTGAGCCCCTGGTCACGGAAGGGGTGCTTGACCTCGCGCATCTCGGTGACCAGATCGGCGGCGTCAATCAGGGCCTGCGGGGCATCGCGCCCGGTGATGATCAGGTGCAGCATCGGGGGCTTGTGCTCGCGGATCCAGGCGACCACCTCGTGGGTGTCGAGCCAGCCGAAGTGCAGCACGTAGGTGAACTCATCGAGCAGGAAGACATCGTAATCACCGGAGATGATCTTCGCTTTGGCCACCTCCCAGCCGTGCAGGGCCCTGGCCTGGGTCTCATCGAGGTCGCGGCTGGTCCAGGTGAAGCCATCACCCATCGGTGTAAGGATGATGCCCATGCGCTCGAGGGCGCGCAGTTCGCCATAGTTGGCGTTCTCGTGCTTGAAGAACTGGATGCCGCCGACGCGCAGATCGCGGCCCCAGGCGCGTACCAGGACGCCGAGGGCGGCGGTGGTTTTACCCTTGCCATTGCCGGTGTTGACGATGAGCAACCCCTTGCGCATACGGTTGGCGCGCGCGGCCTTGCGGCGCTCGGCGGCTTCGGGGGTGGAGTCGATCCGGGTTCCGCCCGGCTCTGCAGGTGTTTCGGCAGTCATACGCTTTCCATAGATGGCATACCGGGTCCGAAGCACTGGTTGCGCCAGCGCTTCGGACCTGTAGCGTCGCTCGAAAAAATTGACCAGCAATGATGGTGGCGCGCGTGCGGCAAGCCACACCACTCCGTGTCCTCAGTGGATCAAGCATTCCGGTCAGTGCTCTACTGAAACGCCCCGGCCTCTTTCAAGGGCCGGGGCGACGATTCTCCGAGCGGGCCTTCACGCGGGGGCGTTCAGGGTACGCGGGTGATGTTCGTCCTCCTTGGCTCGAGAAGGGTTGAACGGCAACGTCGCGGCAGGCGTCCTGGCTTCCGGCGGTTATGAGGCACGACCGGTTACAGTTGCGGCACAGCGCTGGACTTGCACCAGCTTCCACCTTTACGCCCTGGCATCCGGGCTATCGGGTCGCCGCGACGGTATAGGAATTATACAGGTGCGTTTGTAAGCTGGATTATAGCACAGGCGACCACGGATGCAATGCTGCCGGCTGGCGGGAGACGGCAGCGCAACCTTGCAAGGCGCGCCGAATTGTTGCGCCGGAACATCGCCGGTCGGAAGGATGTGGAGAACCCGGGTTTCCCCACACCCCGCTCGCCGGAAGACCAGTGGCAGTACAACTCGCAGGGTTGCGTCATCTACGTCCCACCGGTCCGGGGGGCGATTGCCGCCGCTTCACCCCAGATCACCGCGGCAATTTCCGGCGAGACCGTGGTATCGCGGTTGCAACTCCGCAGCGTGACGCCGTAGGTCGGCGAGGCGTCGGGGATAAAGAACTGGTTTCCAGGGAGCAGGCGATTAGCCTCCAGATAGCGCAGCAGATCGGTGCGTTCCTCGGCCTCCTCTTCGATCCGCCGGACGGTAAAGAGCGTGCCCGCCGGCGCCATGTCGAGCCGGACGAGCTCACGGTAGCTCTCACCGCTGCCGGGGATGGGATTGCCGTGCGGGCAGGTGGTGGCGTTGCCGACCAGGGCGGTAATCCGATCCTCAAGCGCCGGCGACAGGGCATGTTCCACGTGCACCGCCTCTTCGTGCACCATGTGCCAGGGCACACCCAGAATGTCCGCCAGGAAGCGTTCGAGAATGCGATGGCGCCGCACGATCCCCTCGGCCAGGCCGACGCCGAGAGGGGTGAGCGCGATCTCGCCGCGCTCATCGCGCCGAATGTAGCCCTTCTTCTCCATCTCCTGGAGGGCATGGCTGACCGTGGGCGGCTGCAGGGCGAGCCAGCGGGCCACCTGCGCCGCGATCACCGGTTCGCCCCGCTGCGACAGGTAGTAGAGCACCTCCAGGTAGTCGCGCTCCTTGGTGGTCGGGCCATCCATCCCAACCCGCCGGCGCTGGCGCGGGCTGGCGCGCTTCGTTGATGGGATCTCCGCCATGCTCATCGCCTTCTGAGCGTTCCCCCAGGGAACGGAACCGCTCACGGCTGCGCTTCATAGGCGGCTTCGCCGCCCAATGCCGGCATAGGATATTGCTGAGAGGGCTTCGCCCTCCCGGACCCTCCCGCGCCGGATGCGGCTGTCGCCTGGGATTGGCAGGCAGTTGATTACTTTGTGATCGTAGTGTTTCGATTGCTAACTACCAGGAGTATAGCATGCACCGGAGGTAAACACAATCCCCTTAAGGAAGAGGAAGCTGTTGATCATCGCGGCGTCATGGCATGCGGAGCCCTTCGGCTGCGCTCAGGGTAAACGCCGCGACGCATCTCGGCCGGGACCCTTCGCTGGCGCTCAGGGTGACAGGGTTCCAACGACGGGGCAAGCAGCAAGATCCGCATCCCGTAATGGCTTGCTCAATCAGGTATAATGTGCATCATACCGGTATAAGGCCCCCAAATTGCGCCCTGCGGGTCTGGAAGTGGAACAGCTATGGCTATGATCGACACCGTGGATCGGTTCTTCGCCCGTTTGCTCCGGGTTCCCCTGCCGCCGCAAGCGGTCGCCGAAACATGCGACGCAGGCGTTGAGGGCGAGGTAGACAGCGCCCCGGCCACCCGCGCCTTCGGTCTCTCGCTGCTGATCTCGGGGCTGCGTTGCACGCTGCAGTACATCATCCTGCCAGTGGTGCTGCCGCTGATCGGCTTCGCCACCGACCTGGCCCTGCCGCTGGTTATCCTGCTCGATCTGGTCGCGCTGACGCTGCTGGTGCGGAGCCTGCGCTACTTCTGGGCCGTTCGCCATCCCCGGCGTTTCGACATGCTGCCCCTCTCGGCAGTGATTCTGCTGATCATCCTGCTGTCGCTGGGCTTCGATCTGTGGAGGCTCGTCGCGTGAGCGCCCCGCTTGCCCTGGGGCTGGCACTGCTCGCCGGGTGGCTCGCGCTGGCGCGCCTGCACCTGGGCATCGCCAACGACGCCGGCTCGCCCGATCCCGCGTCGCCGTTCTTCGTCGCTGACCCCACCCTCGCCCAGGCGCTTTACGGGCGGCTCCACGAGGCCCACCCCGCCGACCACTACGCCTTCAACGGGCGCGCCGGCGAAGGCGTGCGCCTCTTGCTGCTCGTTCCCGCCCGCGATTACGCAGCGGGGTTCCAGGTTCACTTCACCCTGAGCGGCCCGGGCCTGCCCCCGGAGGGCCTGACGCCGCCTTTCACCGCCACACCCCTGACCATCGTGGGCCGCGACTACCGCCTGGTGCAGAGCCACGTCCCGCCGTTACCCGCCGATGGCCCTTACCATATTGCCGTGCGCCGCGACGCGGGCGCAGGAGCGTATTGTCTCTGCCTGGGCGCACGCGAAGGCGCCTATGCCGATGCCGCTATGCGTCAGCGCATCGATCGCCTGCTCGACGGCGCCTGAGGCGCACCCTGGAGACCTTTGCCCCTCCAGCAGGAGAGTGGGGAGATCTGCTTTCCCCACCTCCCTGCCAGGTATGCCACCCCTTCGCCAGGTGTCCGTGGCCATGCTGTCCATTTGCTGGCAGGCGCCTTGAGGTACGCGGGAGTATGCTGATGCTACATCACCGCTCGCATCGCACCACTGGCCTCACCGTCGCGGGCCACCGGCGTACCGGGAAGGAGACTGCCAATGTACACCGACTATTTCTCCCTCACCGATCTGCTCCTCGCCGCGCTGAACGCGCTGCTGACGCCTCTCGGTCTGCTGTTGATCGGCGTGATGCTGCTGGTTCTGCTGCGCCCTGCGCGCCCTTCACCCACGGTCGTGTACGTGCCCGTGGAGACCGAGCATGAGGAACGGCGGGGCAGCGGTTGTCTGCCGCTGCTGGCGCTGGCGCTGGTGCTGTTACTGGCCCTGGCCCTGTCTGGATAGCCAGGAGCCTGTCCGCCTAACTCCTGTGTAAGGGTGGGGAAACCGGGTTTCCCCACCCCTGAGGGGAGGGTCTGGAAGGGCGTAGCCCTCCCGGCAAGAACGCCGAAAGGAGACCGTGCGATGTCACTGGTTTGCTCTGCCGTCACGAAGCGCCGGGCGCTCGCATGCACCCTCCTCGACCGACTGGCGGCCGCTGCGCCCGCCGAAAGCGGCGCGCCCGGCCAACTGGTCTACCTCGAAGAGCGCGCCGAACGCGACTATCTGCTTGGCATCCTTGACGTGTTGAGCTTTCTCGGCGCGCTGCGTCAGACCGCCGATGGCCTCGGCGCCTCGGTGGTCTCGCCCCAGGCGGGCTGGACCCTGCGGCTATTGAGCGATCTGCTCGACAGCGGCGCGCCGCTTATTGCCGACTGGCACAGCCCCGGCGTCGCCGTGTGCCAGCCCTTCCAGCGCCCCGGCGACCTGCTGGCAGCCCTGGAGGCGCGCCGGCGCGAGGTGCTGCCGCAGGCGGCGCCCGTGCGCGAGGTCGAGGCCGCGGTCGGGGTGATCGCCCGCGCGGAGGGCTGCGACGCCCCGCACTTCTTGCTGGCCTTCGACGCCGACGCGGGGGCCTGGCAACTGCCCGGCGGCCGGCGCGCGCTCGACGACCCCAGCATCGAGGCGACCCTGCTGCGCGAGTTGCACGAAGAACTGGGCCTGCGCCGGACCCGCGTTCCCGATGATCTCATCCTGCGCCCCCTGCCCCCGCTGATCGCCGTGCGTGACTCGCCCACCTACGGCGTGCGTACCCGCACCCGCTTCTATCCCTTCGTCGTGACGCTCCATCATGAACCGCCGGTCGGCGAGGGCGTGCGCTGGTTCGGCGACGCGGAACTACGCTCCGGGCGCGGTTCCGATGGCCAGCGGATCGATGCCGGCCCGCTGCTCTACCTGCTGGAACATACCGATCTTGATCTGGCAGGACGCGGCTGTGATGGGTCGGCCCCTGCTCCGCACGCCAGTGCTTCGGCCCCCGCCCCGTAAGGCCGAAGCCTCGGCTGCGCCAATGCTTCGGCCCTCCTGGAGGTGAAATCATGCTCCCCGAGCACGCTATCTCCCCGCAGCCGCTCACCTTCCGCGCCGGCTTGCTCCAGCGGGTTGCCGCGCGCCTGCGAGCCGGGGAGTGTTGTTCGATCGTCGGCACCAGCGGCGTCGGCAAGACCAATCTCAGCCGCTTTCTGCAGCGCCAGGATGTGCAGGGGCAGTACTTCGCCGACGCGCCCACCTGGGTGGTGCTGATCGATTGTAACGCCCTGGCGGCCCGGGACGACTCACGCGAGTTCGCGGTGTTTGAACTGATCGCCCACCGCCTGATCCGCGAGGCCGAGCGCCGTAACCTCCCCGAGAGCGTGATCGCGCCGCTCGACCGGCTCCACGTGACCCTGCTCAACGAGGGCAACCTTCTGCTGGCCCTGCGCTACCTTGAGCGCATCTGCGGGCGCCTGATCGAGGACCAGGGGCTGCGGCTCATTCTGCTCTTCGACCAGTTCGAAGATATCTGGCGCGAGCTTGACGCCGGCCTCTTTCGCAACCTGCGCTACCTACGCGACGAGTTCAAGTACCGCCTGATCTACCTGACGATCACCCGCGAGCGGTTGTCTCGCGCGCGCCAGCGGGCCAGAGGCGACACGGAGGCCGTTGAGTCGTTCTGGGAACTGTTCGAGCCACATACCTTCGGCCTGGGCATGCACGACGAGAGCGACACCCGCGAGATACTCGAACACATCGCCCGGCGCCGCGGCATCATGCCCACGCCAGAGGAGGCGCGGGCAGTGCTCGATGCCAGCGGCGGCTACCCCGCCCTCATCCGGGCGCTCGCCTGGACGCTGGACGAACAGCGGCTCGGCGAGCCGCCCGAGCGTCTCGCCGCCCTGCCCGAAGTGGCCCAGGAATGCGCCAAGCTCTGGAACGACCTGCTGCCCCATGAACAGCGAGTCGTCAGGCATCTGGCCGCCGGGCTAGATATGAGCGACGCCGATCAAGAGGTCCTCGCGGATCTGCGCCTGATCGAACTGGTGCGCGACGAGCCGCCCCAACTCTTCGCGCCGGTGTTCGCCGCCTATGTGCGCGGCCAGGGCGGCGCGAGCAGCGACGGGGTCGTGGTGGACCGACGCCAGCGGCGGGTCTGGGTTGACGGGCGCCTGTTGCCCGGCCAGTTGCCGCCGCTGGAGTTCAACCTGCTGGCCTACCTGGCGGAACGGGCCGGGTCGGTCTGCCCGCGCGAGGAGATTCTAAGCGCGCTCTATCCCGAGGAACGGCTGGAGGCGAACGACGACCGGATTGACACGCTGCTCAAGCGCCTGCGCCGCTCGATTGGCGATGACGGGCGCAACCCGCGCCACCTGATCACTCATCGCGGCGTCGGGGTACTCCTGGCCCGCGGCCGGTTGGAAGAAGGGTAGCGCAACCTTACCCCTCCACGCGGTGGGGCGCGGCCCACTCCACCTGCGGCCAGGCGGGGGGCGGCCAGACCTCGGCCTCCCACTGATCAAGGCGCTGGCAGATAACCGCCGCGAAGAGCATGGTGCGCTGCCAGCGGGGGCTTTCCGGCACCAGCTTGCTGGAGACAAACAGGTGGTTGCACAGCAGCCCCCACAGGTATTCGCGCCGGTCGTCGTAGGCCGCGCGCGCCGCGGCAAGCTCCTGCAGGGCCTGCACCACCAGGAAGCATGTGCGGGCCTCGGCGTGGGCCAGGATGGTGCGGGTCGCGCGCATCGGCTCGTGCGGCGCCTGCGGCCCGCACAGCGCCACCGCCAGTTCGTAGACCAGCGGCAGTTCCTCGGCATGCAACACGGCAATGCGAGTGGTCACATCCTGCACCAGTTCTACAAAATCGCGCAGCAGCGGGCCATAGCCGGTGCGCTCGAAGTCGATCGGCCAGGCGGTGTGCCGATCGACAAACAGATTGTCGCCGTGCAGATCACCGTGGGTGATGACCTGGCGCAGCTAGCGGAGATGCTTGCAGCGTCGCCAATGCTCCACGAACCAGCGTTGGGGATGGGGCAGGCTTACGGCAAGCGGGTCCAGGCGCCAATCAAGGGGTTCGGCGCGCCAGACCGGTTCGAGCCGCGAGAGCGCCTGATCCCAACTCCGGTCATAGGCATCTACCAGCGTCCCCTGCAGCACCTGCACGTGCGGTCCGCGGTACCAATCGCCCCAGGCGGCATAGGAGAAAAAATCGCGTAGCGGAGCGATAATTGTCGCCGGATCGGCGGTGCGACGGTAGAAACGCGCAAAGACCTGCCCTTTCCCCTCGGCCAGATGTTCAAAACCGACCAGACGGTAGGCGATCGCGCCCATATCCCAGAGCAGCGCGGCGCCGGTCAACTCGGGGCGGCGCAGGGCATCGCTGCCTGCCTCTACGTAGCGCCGGTAGTTTTCTCGCTCACGTTCGATTTTCTCGGTGCGCGCGAGTTTGACCACCTGCAGCGCCCGCTCGCCAGCGATTTCGGCGATGAAAACGCGCGATTTGCGTCGCAGCGAGGCATTCACCGACGGGCTGACCCGTTCCGCGCCAGAGCCGCCGTTGCCCGCGGTGATCATGGTCAGCCGCACCCAGGGCTTATCCTTGAACAGCAAGCGAATGAGCGCCTCGGGTTCATCGGCGGGGATGCCCGGCTGATCGGGAAACATCTCATCGCGCACCGCCGCTGAGGACAGTCCTCTCTGCCACTGCACCTCCGGACCGTTCCCGCACAGGCACAGGCTGTCGGCGACAGCGTTGAGTTCCGTGCGAAGCACCTCCGGCGCCTCGCCCTTCCCCACGAACGAGGCCGCGCCGTACTGCTGGATCGCCAGGCGGACCATCGGGGTGCTGTCGTAGCCGGTGATCACTATCGCCTTCGTGTACGGCAACCGGCGCACCAGCTCCAATCCGCTGATGTCGCTCCGGTCGTGGTCTTCGACCAGACGCAGATCGACCAGGGCAATCGGGCAACGCTGCTCGGCGGCCAGGCGCAGGGCCTGGTCGGGCAATTCCGCGCCATCAACTTCTACTACCACCGGTTCGTAGCCCCAGTCGCGCACCAGCTCGGCGTACTGCGCGCGAAACTCGGGGAGGTTGTCAACGATCAGCACCCGAATCGGCGCACTGGTCATAGATCGCTGCTCCTGCTTATTAGTCCGTGACGTACATTTCCTTGCATTTTCGCCCCCCTCCCAGCCTCTCCCCGTTGAGGGGAGGCGCCGGACGCTCTTCCCCGGCGGGGTGAGGGTTGGGGAGAGGATGGGTTTGGAAGAGATTTTGTTCGCAGACTACGTATGAACGGTAAGATCACAGCGGTATGGCTGCCCGGCCCCATCACGCCACCCTTGAGTCGCTCGGTTCAGGGATGCCCGGGTGGGGCTTCCACGCCCTCGGCGAGGGCTTTCGCCCGCGACGCTCCTGTTCTTACCGCGGATCATCCGGTTTCGCCAGGGGGAGCCAGAGGGCGAACGTCACCGGCGAAATCGGGCTGACCAGGGCCATCTCGCCACCCAGGGTCTTCATCATCGAACGGGCCAGCAGCAGACCGCGCCCGCCCTCGGTGACACGCTGCTCGCGACGGATCGGTTCTACGAAGAGGCGCTGTTGCACCTCGGGGGAGATCGACGGGCCATCGTTGGCGACGGTGATGCGGACAAAGGCCCCCTCGCGCGCCGTGGTGACGGCAATACGGCAATCGCGCGGTCTGGCCTGTCGCGCGTTGCGAATGAGGTGTTCCAGCACGCGTTCGAGGAGAATTTCATTCGCCCGCACCAGCAGCGCTTCCGCTGACAGCATGTACGTTACCATCACCGGGGCGCCGGCGCGTCGCTTGATGATCTGCGGCACCTGCTCCCGCAGCCAGACGCCGACGTCGTAGGGCGGCTCGCAGGAGGGTTGATCGGAGGCTCGGGCCAGGCGCCTGATCTCGCCGAGGCTCTGGCTGATGCGCATGATGTGCATCATCTGCTCGGGCTCGGCCGTCTTGGTCAGCCAGTAGATCGCGTTGTTGGCCCCACTGATAACATGGTCAATGTCGTGGGCAATCTGACTGGCCCGGGCGGTCATCGCGGCCACCGACTCGCTGAAACGGCGCTCCCGGTTCTCGCGCGCCCGGGCGATCGCCAGACTGATCGTCGGCGCCAGCCGCTCGATCAACTGCTCATCGGCGAACGAGAAGGCGTTCGTGCGATCGGTTTCGATGACCAGTACACCCAACAACCTGGGTTCGGAATGATCGTGTTCAGGATTGAGCAAGGCCATGGTCAACTGGGCCAGGGTGCGCGGGTTGGCCTGCACGTAGTCCGGGTCGGTCCGCACATCGTTGACCGTCTCCAGAATGGCCCTGCGCTGCTCGCGGGCCTTGCGGGCCACGCGCGCGGCAATCGTGCCCGGGTGCGGATCGGCGCCATTGCGCGGTGGGTGAATGGGAAAAATTTGCCGTTCGACCACAAACTCCCAGTGGTAAAACTCGCGCGAGGCGGGGGTAAAACTGAGGTGCTGCTCGGTTTCGTCGGCCAGCAGCACGCTCAAACCCAGACGGCGATGATCGTTCTGAAGCAGATCGCGCAAGATAGCAAGCATGCGCCGCAGGGTCTCATCGAGGTCGAGGGTGGCTTCGAGCACGGCCCTGGCAAGATCGGTGGCGGCCTGCAACTGCCTCTGGCGCGCAGCGAGCCGCTCAACGTGGAACGTATCGCGAATGCACGCCGCGACGACGCTGGCCACGATCGGCAGAATGACCCGCTCGCGGCGGGTGAAGCGATGGGGTTGCCGGTAGACCAGAAAGAGTACGCCGATCACCCGGCGTTGCCGCCCATCAGGAAACGGCGGCAGCCAGATCGGCACGCCCACCGGCTCATCATCGCTGGGAGTTTCTCCAATTTGCAGGGGAAAGGCGACACAGGCAGCCACGTCCTCTTCGTGCACGAACCGGCCATCGAGCACCGGCTCGGCGCGCGCGTCTTCGGCCCACACCGGGTCGAGCCGGCGCACGACCCGGCCCAGCACCGTCTCCTCGGAGAAGTGCGGGTCCTCCACCAGGTGCGCCTCGTGACGCACGCCATGGGTCACGCCGGGGGCCAACGCCCGCCGCTGCTCGTCCCAGTACCAGATGGTCACGGCCGACAGGTTGGGCGCCAGGATCAGGATCTGCTCCAGCACGGCCTGGAGGGTGGTTCGCAGCGTGCCGGCGACGATCATCGGCTCGACGGCCTTGTACAACTCGCGCAGTTGTCGCTGGGTCTGGCTGACGTCAATCGCCAGGGCCACGATGTTGGCAAGCCGCTTGAGGGCCTCGCAGTGGGCCGGTGTGAACGCGCCGGCCTGCGGTGATTCGACGTTGATCAGCCCGAGCACCTGGTCCTCCAGGCGGATGAGCACATCAAGCTCGGCCCGCGTCCCGCGCGAGAAGCGATCGAAGAAGATCGCGTTCCACGGCGGTTCATTGACATCGTGGACCAGTTGCGGTTCACCGGTCTCGAAGGCTCGTCCGGTGATGCCGCGGTAGAGGTCAAGATCCTGAACATATTTCAACTCATCATCAAGCAAAAAATACTCCTGGCGAATGACACGGGCCTGGCCGAGCCGGTCGGGGCGTTGCCAACCCCGCAGGATCAGACCGAGACGCGCGTCGGGTCGGTTGAGCAGCCTGGTGGCCGCCTGGAGAATGCGGGTGAAGAGGACGCGCTCCGCGTCGGGCGCGTCCAGCTTGAGGCGCAGCGTGTCCTGGAGCAGGGTCGCGAAGACTTCCTGCTCACGCTCCAACGAGGCGCGTTCATCGTAGTTCCGCATGGCCTGGCCGGCCAGTTCGGCAAACGAGCCAGCCAGTCTGCGGTCACGTTCGTCGATGCTCCGCTGGCTGCGATAGCCGATGACCAGCACGCCCCGGGGGTCGCCGCTCAGGTGATCGAGGATCGGCGCGGCAATGAACGAGCGGAGCCGTTCACGCGCCACAAAACCCGGGGCGGGATCATCGGGGATGGTCCAGGGTGGTTCGGAGGCGCTTTCGACGGCGATCGGGCCGGGCGCCTCGAGGATCTGGGTGATGAACGGCTCCGGACCGGGGGACCAGGGAGATCGCAGCAGGGCCGGATCGCGGAGACCATCGCCGGTGGCATGCCCGGCGGCGAAGCGTGGCTGGCGGAGGGAAGAACCCGGTTCAAGGGGCAGGATCGCCGCGCAACTGGCGCTCATCAACACCCGCGCCGAACGGCCCAGTTCCTCCAGTGTCTCGCGCAACGGGCGATCGGCAGCGCGCGCCAGGACGGCGCGGCTGATCTCGGCCAGTTGCTCGCCGGCGCCACGCTGGCGCCGCGTCTCCAAGATCAGCGCCACCTGGGCGAGCCAGGTGGTGAGCAGATCGCGAGGCATATCATCGAGGGGGCGGCGCAAATGGGGATTGGCAACGATCACGACACCAATGCGCCGGCGCGCAACCATCACCGGCGCCACCTCGTAGTCAGCCGGGGGCAGGCAGGCAGCGAGCTGCGGAGGAAAGCGCCGCGCCAGTTCGCTCTCGGGCACCCGCACGCAGGCCAGGTTGAGCACCGCCTCGCCGAGGGCGCCCGTCCCATCCTGGACGGGGATCTCCAGCCCGCGCACCAGACCGTCGAGCACCGTGGGCCTGATGGCGCCCTGGCGCAACTGCTCCAGGTAATGCTCAAAGGTCTGGCCGCGCTCTTCGTCGGCGGCCCAGGCCCGCCGGGCCTGGGTCAGGGTCACCTGCCCGATGGCCAGGCGCCCGCGCAGCAGGGTGCGCCCCCGGTGAAGCGAGAAGTACGCCGCCAGGTTGTAGCACAGACCGTAGCCGGCGGTGATCACCGTCAGCGCGGCGTGCCAGAGACGATCGTCGTCCTGAGGATCGTCACCCATGGCGATCAGCGCCGCCGCGGCCCGTTGCATCAAGATCAGGCGCCGGTTGGTCAATTCCGCCGCTTCGCGCAGGCGCCGGTTGTGCAGCGGCCCGGCGATCTGCGCCGCCACCGCCTCCAAAAAACGCTGGTCGTTTTCACCGAACCATTCGGCGTGCCGCGTGCTGAAGACCACCAGGGCCCCGACCGCGCGCCCGGCGACGAGCAGGGGCACCCCCAGCCAGCTCCGCGCAGCCATGCGGCGCTGCAGACGCACCACCCCGTGCCGCTGGCGGAAGGCGCGGAGCTCCTGCGGCGTGCGCAGGAGTACGGGCCGGCCCTGCACGAGGTGCTGGTGGATCATGCCTTGCCCCGGCGGCAGGGAACGGCGCTCGCCGTGCACCCCTTCGCTCACATCCAGCAGCAACTCGATCCAGCCGGAGGTTTCGCTCCGCATGGCCACGATAAAGTTCTCGACGTCGAGCCGGGCGCTGAGGGTCTGCCGCACCTCCTCGAGCAAGGCTTCATCGCTGCGCTCGGCCGGATCGGCCCCGGCCAGGCGCCCGATCCGGCTGAGGATCTCGGTTTCGATCTGCAGCGCGGTGCGCTCAAGTGCGGCGCCAACCTGGCGCGCGAAGAGGATCAAGGCCTGTTGCAGCAGATGATCCTGCCGCAGCGGGATCGCCTGGCGCCGGTCGAGCATCAAGGCGCCCCGAAACACGTCACCGGCCCGGAGCGGCAATCCGACCCACTCGCCCGCTGGCGGCGCGACGCCCCGACCGGGGCGCTGCTGCATCAGCCAGGTCTTGCCGTGCTCCAGCTCACGGAAGATCACCGGCGCGCGGCTCTGTACCACACGCATCAGGTAGGGCGACTCACACGCGCGCAGGCGCAGGCCGCGAAACTGCTCCAGCGGTTCGCGCCCCGCACAGGCAGCGCCAACGAGCGTCTGCCCGCCATCGGAACTGACCCACAGCCGCGCCCGGTCAAAGCCCAGTTCCAGCCCGCGTTGCACGATCACGCTTTCGAGCGCCCTGGCGGCGTACAAATGCTGCGCGTCCTCGGCGAAGCGGTTGATCACCTCGAACCAGGTCAACTGATCGCGCGTCTGGCGCCAGGCGCTCAGATTGATGAGCAGGTGCAGGAGCGCCTCGGTGCTGAAGGGCCGGGGAAGATAACTGTAGGCCCCGGCCGCCCGCGCGCGGCGCCCGGCCTCCTCATCGCCGGCCTCGGTAAAGACGACCGCGCTGCTCTCGGGGCTGAGGCGCAATAATTCTGGCAGGAGGGCGATACCATCGGCGCCGGGCGCCAGGTGCTGGTCGATCAGCAGCACGTCAACCGGCGTCGGCGCCTGCTCCAGCACGGCCAACGCCTCATCCGCCGCGGCGCACAACGTCCACTGGAAGACCTGCCCCTCGCAGCGCCCCAGGGTCGCCGCCAGATGCACCCGTCGCTCGGGATCGGCGTCGATGATCAGCACGTGCAGGGGACGCCGGAAGACCGGCGTTCCTGGCTGCCCGATCGCGTTTTCGGTCATGGGCCGCCCTTTCACTTGATGCGCCACCCGGTATTGTACGCGACGGCCGGCTCGCCGGGCGGGCATCTGAATGGCGACAAACGGGCAAAGGCCCTGCAAGAATCTGGCGGTTCTGATGTGTATGGGAAAACCGGGTTTCCCCACGCCCCGGCCAGGGAGTACGCTGCGTTGCCAGCCTCCGGGTTGCTGGCCAGACCTCGCCAATCTATGGTAGGATCAGCGCCAATCACGAGCCTTACCAGGAGCGCCTGCATGCCCGAGCAGCACCACCACAGCGAACATCACGCGCACCATCACCACCACCTGCCCGCCCGCTTTGATCGCGCCTTCGCCATCGGCATCGGTCTGAACCTCGTCTTTGTGATCGTCGAGTTCACTGTCGGGGTGCTGGTTGGCTCCCTGGCCCTGGTGGCCGACGCCGGCCACAACCTGAGCGACGTGCTGGGCCTGCTGATGGCCTGGGGCGCCACCCTGCTCGCGCGGCGACCCTCGACCGCGCGCCGCACCTACGGCATGCGCCGCGCCACCATCCTGGCGGCTCTGGCCAACGCCGCGCTGCTGTTCATCGCCATCGGCGGGATCGCCTGGGAAGCCGGTCAACGCCTCTTCGCCCCCGCCGAGGTACCCGGCATGACCCTGATCGCCGTGGCCGGCGTGGGCGTGGCGATCAACGCCTTCACTGCCTGGCTCTTCGCCCGGGGCCGGGCGAATGACCTCAACATCCGCGGCGCCTTTCTGCACATGGCCGCCGACGCGGTCATCTCCCTGGGGGTGATCGTCGCCGGCGCGCTCATTCTGCTCACCGGCTGGTCATGGATCGACCCGCTCCTCAGCCTGGTGATTGTCGCCGTGATCGGCTGGGGCGCCTGGGACCTGGCGCGCGAGTCGATTGACCTGGCCCTCGATGCCGTGCCCGCCACGGTTGACCCGCTGGCCGTGCGGGCCTTTTTGACCGACCTGCCGAGCGTGCGCGAGGTCCACGATCTGCACATCTGGGCCCTCAGCACCACCGAGCCGGCCCTGACCACCCATCTGGTGCTGGCCACTCTGGAGGGATGCGACGCGCTGCTGGCCCAGGTGCGCGCCGAACTGCACCAGCGCTTCGGTATCGAACACGTCA
Organism: Chloroflexaceae bacterium; assembly: GCA_034431835.1. Classification (GTDB taxonomy): domain Bacteria; phylum Chloroflexota; class Chloroflexia; order Chloroflexales; family Chloroflexaceae; genus JACAEO01. The sequence continues at coordinate 25,750 of DAOUDA010000180.1, forward strand.
CCGTGCAACTCGAACAGGGCGACCCGCGCTACCCCTGCGGCGCGTGCCGCGAGGGTTTGTGACCCCTGGAGCTGAAGCGCCGTCTGGGGACAGGAAGCATCGCGGCGGGCGCGGCCTCCGCACCTCCCGCTTTCGGCGAGCGATCAGCCTACACTGCCGCCTGCTCCAACGCGCCAATCGTCCCTTCGATCAACTCCACCGCCTCCCGCAGCGCGCCGGCGTCGAAGGCGAAGCGCGCCCCCGCCGCCCGGAAGAGATCAGGCAACGTGGCGGCGCCGCCGAGGGCCAGGGCGCGGCGATAGGCCGCCACCGCGCCGGCCTGGTCGCTCAGGGCGTTGCGCCACACCTGCACCGCCCCCAGTTGGGCCAGCCCGTACTCCACGTAGTAGAACGGGTAGCGATAGATGTGCTGCTTGCGGTGCCAGCCGGTCATCCGCTCGGCGTCGAGACCGCTCCAGTCCACCCCGTCCATGAACCGCCCCCAGAGCCGATCCCAGGCCGCGTCACAGGCGGCGGGGTCATCGGCGGCCTCGGGGTTGGTGTAGGCCCAGTGCTGGAAGCCGTCCACCACCGCCATGTAGGGCCAGAAGGTGAGGATGCCCTCCAGATGCTCGATCCGCGCGCGGGCGTATTCGGCCTGCTCGTAGTACCCGCCATCGGCGCGGCGCAGGTAGGGCGCGGCGAGCAGTTCCATGGCCATCGAGGCCACCTCGGCGAACTCGATGGGCGCGTCGCGCTGCTGGTGGTAGGGCAGGTGGGCCATCTCAAAGTCGTGGAAGGCGTGACCGGCTTCGTGCAGCAGGGTGCGCACATCGCCGGGCAGACCCACGGCATTCATAAAGATGAAGGGGCGCCGGGCAACGGGGAAGTAAGCGCAGTAGCCGCCGGGCGCCTTGCCCTTGCGATTGTCGAGGTCGAGGAACCCCTCGCGGCGCATGGCGGCGAAATGGCCCCCCAGCTCCGCATCCACCCGCGCGAGCACGGCCTCGCCCCGTTCGGCCAGCTCGGCCCCATCGCGAAAGGGGCGCAGCGGCGCCTCGTGTGGAGCGCGGGCATGCGTATCCCAGGGACGCAACCGGTCAAGCCCCAGGCGCGCCGCGCGCCGGGCGTAAACCCGCCGGGCCGCCGGGACGGCGACGGCCTCGATGGCCTCATGGAAACGCAGGCAGTCGTCGGGGCTGTAATCAAAGCGTTGCCGTAGACGCCAGGCATAGGCCCGGTAGTCGGGCAGACCGGCATTGGCCGCCAGTTGCCGCCGCAGGGCCAGCAGTTGCCGCCAGAGCTCGTTGATCGCCTCCCGGTCGGCCAGTTGTCGCGCGGCGGCCCGCCGCCAGACCTCCTCGCGGACGGTGCGATCAGGCTCTTCGAGTAACGGCTCGGTCTGCGGGATGGTGAGTTCATGCCCCCCCCATTCGATCGTCTGCGCGCCGATGATGCGGTTGTACTCGTTCCCCAGGCGACGCTCCTCCGTCAGCAACGGCAGGTTCGCCTCGCGAAACAACTCGACCTCGGCGCGCAGGTTGCGCAACGGCACGGCAAAGCCCTCGGGTTCGATCCCGGTATCGAGGAACTTGCGCTTCAACGCCTGCTCGGCGGCCATGGCGCGGGGGTACACATCGCCGAGAAAGGCGCGATAACGCGCCTCGGCGACGCTGTCGGTGGTATCGCGGGTGGTTGCCACCGAGAGGCGCGTGTAGGTCTCGGCCAGCAAATCGGCCACCTGTGACCAGGCCGCGAGCCAGGCGGCGGCATCGGCGATCGGCACCGCCTCCAGCGCGGCGTAGAAGGGCTGCCAGTGTTCCCAGGACCAGTCGAGGGTCGTTTGCGCGGATGTGGGGAGGTCACGAAGCATGGAGGTTCCTTTCGTTCCTTCAGGAAGAAATAGGGGCAGATGCGCTTTCTCTTTACCTGCCGGCGATGGGCGGGGCGCTGCTCCTCACCCTCCCGCGCCTCGCTGCGCCCGGCGCTCCCTCCCTCTCCACCGTCGGTGGAGAGATTCTCACATGGGTGTCAAGCGGCAAGCGCCGCTTTCGAGGATGCTTTGCGCGGATCAACGGGT
>DAOUDA010000181.1:0-6858 GCA_034431835.1 Chloroflexaceae bacterium
CGCCCGCGCTGGCTTGAGCAACCTTGCCGCCTTTCAGCGGTCGATGGCCGCTGCCAGTGATCGGCTCCTCTTCCGGAACTGACTTTGCATCAGCCCGGTGAACACTATCCCCAACTTGACAATCTCCCGCCGATCCGCTAGACTGCGCAACCGTTACCATCCAAAAATGTATATAATATTTGGTAACGTGTGATGCCGCGACGCATTCCACGAACAGCTCTTACGCTCAGAGTTGACGCCTGCCCACCGGTAGGGAACAAAGCTCCGAAAGGGGGTGGGATGCGCTGTTGTTGCGATGGCGCGCATAGGGCATGGGGTGGCGCCCCACAAGCACTGGCCGATGCGCCTGCCTTCGGGCAAGGCACGAACCCGCGGTGCTACGGTTCGTGCCGGTAAGGATTGAAGGTTCGGGCCGGTTGCGCCCGACACAGATGCTCTGCAAGTCGTAAGGAGTGATCACGCCATGATGCGACGATTGAGTTTGCTCATGCTGGTTGCGCTGCTGGGCGCCCTGCTTGCCGCCTGCGGCCAGCCCGCGGCACAACAGCCGACCGCCGCGCCCACCGAGCCGCCCACGGCGGCGCCGACCGCTGCTCCTACCGAGGCTCCGACACAGGCTCCTACCGCGGCGCCGACCGTCGCCGCTTCCCCCACCGCTGTGCCTGAGGCGGCGGCGGGCACCATCGTTGATTTTGTTGCCGAGGCGGCTACTGGTCTGAGCGGCGAGATCGGCACGATCAAGATCGCCACCCAGAGCCCGCTCAGCGGTGGTCAGGCCGCCCTGGGCACCGGCATCCGCAACGGCGCCGAGCTGGGCATTACCCAGGCCAACGAACTGCTCAAGGACGCCGGCATCCAGTTTGAACTGGCGCCCTTCGACGACCAGGCCAAGCCCGAAGTCGGCACGGCCAATGCCAAGAACATCGTCTCCGACGCCGACATCCTCTGCGTGGTGGGGCACCTGAACTCGGGCGTGGCCCTGGCCTCGCTGCCCGACTACAAGAACGCCTCGCTGCCGATGGTCTCGCCGGCGAATACCAACCCCAACATCACCGAGGGTGGCTATGAAGTGGCCTTCCGCGTCGTGGGTCGCGACGATGTGCAGGGCACCGTGGGCGAGCAGTTCGCCCGCGAGGAACTCGGGGTGAAGTCGGTCTACATCATCCACGACACCACGGCCTACGGCCAGGGCGTGGCCGAGTTCTTCCGCCAGGCCGCCGAGGCCAATGGCCTGGAGGTGCTGGGCTTCGAGGGCACCGAGGAGAAGAGCGACTTCTCGGCCATCCTTACGCCCATCCTGGCCGCCAACCCCGACCTGATCTACTTCGGTGGGATCTACGACCAGGCCGGCCCGCTCTTCCGCCAGGCCCGCGACCGCGGCATCACCGCGCAGTTCCTCGGGCCGGACGGCCTGGACGCCGCGGACCTGGCGAAACTGGCCGGAGACGCGGTGAAGGATATGCACTACACCTCGGTGGCCGCGCCGGTGAGCCAGTTCCCCAACGCGGCCAGGTTCGCCGAGGACTATAAGGCGACCTTCAACGCCGACGCGCCGCCTTTCTCGGCCCAGGCCTACGATGCGTCGCACTTCTGTGTGGCCGCCATCGTCAAGGCCGCCGCCGATGCCGGCGGCAAGCCGACCCGCGCCCAGGTGCTGGAGGCGATGAAGAGCCTGCCGCAACTGGAGGGCATCACGGGCGCCTATGAGTTCAACGATAAGGGCGACCCCAAGGTGGCCACCTACTTTGTGCTCAAAGTGATCGACATCAACGACTGGAACAAGAACGAGTTGGTGTCGCGCCTGGAGATTCCGGCCCCGTAGTGCCTGAGGATGGTCTGGGAGGGGATACACCCCTCCCAGACCGTTCCCTGAAGATGTTTCTGGGAAACCGGCTTTCCCCAATCTTTTTTTTATTCTTGATAGTTTGTAGCGAAGCGGCGCAGGGCGTGGCCCGCGCCGCGCGATTACTCCCCGGTGAGGGTTATGGCTGCGGAAGCAAAGGCAACCACATCTCCACAGGCCGGCCAGCGCTCCCTTGCCGAGGTGCTGCGAACGGTGCTCGGTCCGGTAGGGCAGATGCTCCTGTTCGTCATCGGGAGCGCCATTGCCCTGAGTCTGCTGGTTACATTGTTGGCGCTGGTGCAGATCGGCGCGCGCCCGGATCTGCTGGTGCGCACGTGGACGATTCTGCCCCAGGTGATCATTGACGGGTTGGTGCGTGGCTTTCTCTTCGCGTCCATCGCCCTGGGCTACACCATGGTCTATGGTGTACTGGAGTTCATCAACTTCGCCCACGGCGAGATCTTCATGGTCGGTGGCGTCGTCGGCGCAGCCGTGGCCCTGGCGCTCGCCGCGTCCGGGCTCCTCGGGGCCATGCCCGGTTTGCTGTTTGTGTTGCTGATCATCGCCATGGGCATGCTGGTCAGCGGCACGCTGGCGGTGACCGTCGAGCGGGTAGCCTACCGGCCGCTGCGCGGCGCGCCGCGCCTCGTGCCGCTGATCTCGGCCATCGGCGTGTCGCTGGTGTTGCAGGATGTGACCCGCCTGATGATGACCAGCACCCCGCTGGGTTTCAACGCGCGCTTCAACACGCCCGATTTCGGCCCGCCGATCCGCCTCTTCGAGATGAACCTCGGCGAGCGCCCGGTGCCGGTGATCATCAGCCCCAAGGCGTTGATCTTCGTGAGCGCCGCGGTGGTCATGCTGGTCGTGCTCAACTATCTGGTCAACGCCACGCGCCTCGGCAAGGCCATCCGCGCCACGGCCCAGGATCGCTCCACTGCCAGCCTGATGGGCATCAATGTCAACCAGATCATCTCGCTCACCTTCCTTATCGGCGGGGCGCTGGGCGGCGCGGCCGGGGCGCTGTTCGGGATGTACGTGGGCACGGTCAATCCCTACATGGGCTTTATCCCCGGGCTGAAGGCCTTCACGGCCGCGGTGCTCGGCGGCATCGGCAACATCACCGGGGCCCTGGTCGGCGGCATCGTGCTGGGCTTCCTGGAGGCCTTTGTGGCCTCGTACCTGTCGCTCTTCACCGGGGGGGCCTTCTCCGGCGCGGCCTATGCCGACATTGCCGCCTTCAGCATTCTGATCCTGATCCTGATCTTCCGGCCCTCCGGCCTGCTCGGCGAGGCGACCACCCAGAAGGTGTAATCCTGATTTTGGATTTTGGATTTTGGGTTGCTGTATCCCGTGCGTCGGTTTTAACAGCAATTGGTGTAAATCCACGCAGGGCCTGGGAGGGCGAGGCCCTCCCGGCAACATTCTTATGACGCCGACAACGCAAACAGCGAGTTTCTGGGAGCGGATCAGGGCGACGCTGGCGAGCGGCCCGGGCGCGTATGCCTTCTTCGGCCTCTACGCGGCGATCTGCACCTGGCAACTCTTTACCAACCCCCGCACCAGCCTGCGGACCGACATCGTCTTCGTGCTGTTCCTGCTGCTGGTGTTCCTGATCTACCGGTCGGCTACGCCGCTCTGGTTCCGAGGGGGGCTCGCGGCGGCGCTCTTAATGGTGGTGATGCCGATCTTCGGCACGCTCAACCCGTTCTACATTGACGTGGCCACCCAGGCGGGCATCTTCGTGGCCCTGGCCCTGGGGCTGAACGTGGTGGTGGGCTTCGCCGGCCTGCTCGACCTGGGCTACGTGGCCTTCTTCGCGGTGGGGGCCTACCTCTGGGCCATCCTCAGTACGCCCCAGATCTCCCAGATCAACCCGGCCTGGAGTCCGATGCCGCCGATTATGTTCTACCCCTTTGTGGTGCTTGGCCTGGCCATCGGCGCGGTCTTCGGCATCCTGCTCGGCCTGCCGGTGCTACGGCTGCGGGGCGACTATCTGGCGATCGTGACTCTGGGGTTCGGCGAGGTGATCCGCGTGCTCGCGAATAACCTCGATCGCCCGATTAACATTACCAACGGCTCGCAGGGCATCCGCGAGATCGAACGGCCGCCCTTGATCCTGGCCAGCTTCGTCCGCGATACGCTGGGCTGGAACCTCAGCGATAGCCAGCTCTACCAGCAGTTTTTCTACTTCGTGGTGCTGCTGATCGTGATCTTCACCGTGGTGGTGGTGAGCCGTCTGAAAAACTCGCGCATCGGACGAGCCTGGGAGGCCATTCGCGAGGATGAGACCGCCGCGGTGGCCCAGGGCATTCCGCGGGTGCGGATGAAGCTCATGGCCTTCGCCGTTGGCGCGTCCTTCGCCGGGGCCATGGGGGTGGTGTTTGCCTCCAAACAGTTGTTCATCAACCCGCCGACCTTCGACCTGCTGCGCTCGATCAACATTCTGGCGATGGTGATCCTGGGAGGCATGGGTTCCATTCCCGGGGTGATCCTCGGGGCGGTCATTGTCACGCTGCTTGACCTGCAGATCCTCCCGCGCATGGCCACCGTATTGCGCGACGCCCAGCGGGCGGGCGTGCCCATCCCCGCGGCCTTCGACCCGACCCAGTACCAGCGCCTGCTCTTCGGAATTCTGCTGGTGCTGATGATGATCTTCCGGCCCCAGGGCATTTTGCCCGACGAGCGGCGGAGCGAGGAACTGCACGCCGACGACGAGCCGCCGTCGAAAGACGAGACGCCGCCCCCGGCGCGTCCGGTCGCCGAGTCGGCATAAGGGTGGTGAGGGCGCCGCCCTCCCGGACCGGGCCGGCGGGCCGGGGCGTGGGGCAACCTGGTTGCCCCGCTGGGGACGACGGTTCCTGGGAGGGCGCCGCCCTCCCGGACCGGGCCGGCGGGCCGGGGCGTGAGGCAACCTGGTTGCCCCGCTGGTTAGATGGTTCCTGGGAGGGCGCAGCCCTCTCGGACCGGCCCGGCGGGCCGGGGCGTGGGGCAACCTGGTTGCCCCGCTGGTTAGATGGTTCCTGGGAGGGCGCAGCCCTCTCGGACCGTTCCATTTGCAGAATAAAGAACAATGACGGCAAATATCCTCGAAGCGCGCAATGTGACCAAAACCTTTGGCGGCCTGGTCGCGGTCAACGATGTGACCCTGACCGTGGAGAAGGGCCGCATCGTCAGTGTGATCGGCCCCAATGGCGCCGGAAAGACCACCTTCTTCAATATCCTTACCGGGATCTACAAGCCCGACAAGGGCACGGTGGTCTTCGATGGCACATCCATCGCCGGGGCCCGTCCCGACGTCATCGCGGGCCTGGGGATGCGTCGCACCTTCCAGAACATTCGTCTGTTCGACAACATGACCGTGCTGGAGAACGTGCTGGTGGGGATGCACACCCATTTGCATGCGCCCTTCTGGGGGATCATCGCCAGGGCCGCCGGGGTGCGCCGCGAAGAGGCCCGGGCGCGCCAGAAGGCCCGCGAACTGCTGGCATACGTGGGGCTGGAAGACAAGCGCGACGAACTGGCCAAGAACCTGCCCTACGGCGACCAGCGGCGCCTGGAGATCGCCCGCGCCCTGGCCGGCGAGCCGAAGCTCATTCTGCTGGATGAGCCGACCGCGGGGATGAACCCCCAGGAGACCGACGCGGCCACGGGCTTGATCCGCCGCCTGCGGGATGATCTCGGCCTCACCGTGGTGCTCATCGAGCACGACATGCGCCTGGTGATGGCCATCTCCGAGCGGATTACGGTGCTGGACTACGGCACCAAAATCGCCGAGGGCGACGCCGCGGCCATCCGCAGCAATCCCCGGGTGATCGAGGCCTATCTGGGCAAGGGCGCCGCTGGCGCCGCGGCGTAGATGTGTAACCTGTTCGGTACGGCTGAAGCCCTGGCGCAGCCAGGGCTTCGATCCTGACATAAAGAAACCATGGCCCTGCTTGAACTAAAAAACGTCCACGCCTACTACGGCAAGATCCACGCCCTCAAGGGCATTTCGATCACCGTCGAAAAGAGCGAGATCGTGACCCTCATCGGCTCGAATGGTGCGGGAAAGAGCACGACCCTGCGCACCATTTCCGGGCTGTTGACGCCGCGGGTGGGCGAGGTGCACTTCAATGGTCGGCGGATTGACCGGCTGCCGGCCCATGAGATCGTCAAACTGGGCATCGCCCAGGCCCCCGAGGGCCGGCGGATCTTCCCGCGACTGACGGTGCTGGAGAACCTTGAGATGGGCGCCTATCTGCACGATACCCGCAGCCAGACCTACCAGGACGATCTTGAGCGCGTCTTTACCCTCTTTCCGCGGCTGCGCGAGCGCACCTCGCAGAAGGGCGGCACCCTCTCCGGCGGCGAGCAGCAGATGCTGGCCATCGGGCGCGCGCTGATGACCCGCCCGCAGGTGTTGCTGCTCGATGAGCCTTCGATGGGCCTGGCCCCGGTGCTGGTCGAGCAGATCTTCGAGATCGTCAAGACGATCAACTCCCAGGGCACCACGGTGCTGCTGGTGGAGCAGAATGCCCTCCAGGCCCTCGGTATCGCCCATCGGGGCTACGTGCTCCAGAGCGGCGAAATCGTCCTCGAAGATACCGCCCACGCCTTGCGTGAGAATGAGATGGTGCAGAAAGCGTATCTGGGTCTGGAGTAGCTGTCGAGGCGTGGGGGTGTGGAGGTGTGGAGGTGTAAGGGAAGAGGAAGCTGTTGATCGTCCCGGCGTCATGGCATGCTGAGCCCTTCGGCGGAGGTTACCCTGAGCGAAGCGAAGGGCTCAGGGTAACCTCCGCCGAAGGGCTCGGGGTAACCTCCGCGAAGCACCTCGGCCGGGACCCTTCGCTGGCGCTCAGGGTGACAGGGTCCCAACGACGGGGCAAGCAGCAAGATCCGCACCCCTAATACTACAACGAGGGTTGTCATTCCGAGCGAAGCGAGGAATCCCGGCTTTGATGCCAAACCGGGACCCTTCGCTCCGGCTACGCCTCCGCTCAGGGTGACAGGCGTACAGCGTACTGATGCGGCAG
>DAOUDA010000182.1:0-2472 GCA_034431835.1 Chloroflexaceae bacterium
GACCAGGGGGCGTGGCGCGCGCACCGCGCCGCGCGTCGCCGCTGGCGATACGGCTCCCGAGGCGCCCCGCCCCGTCGCCACTACCGGACGCCGCGAGGCGCGCCGCGAACGGAAGCGCAAGAGCCGGTAGTCGAGGTCCTGGATCGCCGCCCGTCAGGTTACCGTGATAGTAAGGAGCAGGGCCGGAAGTGTTTCTTGCACTTCCGGCCCTTGCTGGTTCTTGCGACTTCGTTGCACAACAACACGAACAGATCCTCCCCGCCGAACGGAAGCGCCTCAGAGGGCTAACGCCCTCCCAGACCCTCCCCGCCGAACGGGAGTTCCTCAGAGGGCTAACGCCCTCCCGGATCCTCCTCCTGGTCGGACGGAACCGTCACCGCCGGAGTAGCGGCAGGTAGACCTGGAAGCCTGCGCTGAGACCGCCGGTGACGCGGACGGGGCCATAAGTGGCCTCGTCGCCGTCGGCTTCCACCTCCACGAGCCAGTACCAGTAGTTCCGGCCCGCTTCGGCAGTCGGGTCAACAATGCGGTAGCTCTCACCGCTGGTCGCGCTGCCCTGGCCGACGACCTCGGCGATCTGCATCGCCTCGGCGCGCGTCGGCGTCTCGCTCCGGTAGATCCGGAACCGGGCGGTGTCAATCTCGATACCGGTGATCCAGCGCACCACCACGCCTTCATCGGTGCGCGCGGCGCTGAAGTGCAGCAGGGTGATCGCCGTCGGGCCGAAGGGCGAGTTCACCGTTGCGCTGTTGTTGCCGGGGGTCGGGTCGCTGCCGTTGGCCCCATCATCGCTGATGCTGGCCGTGTTCACGATCTCGGTCGTCCCTTGCGGCACGGGGTTGTTCACCACGACGGTGAAGGTCACGCTGCCGCCGGCGCCCGCGGGCAAGCTGCCGACGTTGAAGCTGCACGCGCTGCCCGCCGGCGCGCCGTCAGGGCAACTCCAGCCCGCGCTGCTGCCCGACGCGCTGAAACTGGTGTTGGCCGGCACCGTCTCGGTGATGGTCACCCCCGTGGCCCCCTGGTTGCCCACATTGCGGTACTCTAGCCGGTAGGGCAGGGGGCGCCCCGGCGCCGGCGCGCTACCGCCCGCGCTCTTGCTCAGTTGCAAGTCGGGCGCCGCCGAGACCGGCGTGGCGTCGCTGGCCGCGTTGTCGGAGGCGTCGCGGTCGAGCCCCCTCACGCCGTTGTCGCTGATGCGCGCGGCGTTAGCCACCTCGGTCACCCCCGCCGGCAGCGGGGCGTTCACCCGCACCACGAAGTTGACCGTGCCCGCTTCACCCGCGGGGAGGTCGCCCACCGTGTAGACGCACGCGCTGCCCGCGCTCGCATCGGGGGCGCAGGTCCAGCCGGCGTTCTCGGCCAGACTGGCGTCGAAGCTGGTGTGCAGCGGCACCGTCTCGCGCAGGGTTACCCCGGTGACATCAATGCCGCCGGTGTTGGTGTAGGAGAGCACGAAGCGGATCAGACCACCCGGCTCGGCGCTGGCGCCGCCGTCGTCCTTGGTCAGCGCCAGGTCGGGCCGCACGTAGTCGGTGTCGCTGGCCGTGTTGTTGTCCGGGGTCGGGTCGTCGCCATTGGTCCTGTCGTCGCGCGCGGTGGCAGTATTCACGATCGCTCCGAGCGCGTCAACGAAGGGATCGGCGACCCGGACGGCAACGGTGCGGGTGACCTCCGCGCCGCCGGGCAGATCGAAGGGCGGCCAGGCGACCATACCGCCGCTCTCCGTACCGCCGTCGCTGGCCGCCACGAAGCTCAGCCCGGCGGGCAGTACATCGCTTAACTCCACCCCCGTGGCCCCGCGGTTGCCCACGTTGCGCACGCGCAGGGTGTAGGTCAGCGTCTGCCCGGGGAGAACAAAGTTCTCGCCGTCATCCTTGGTCACCACCAGGTCCGGCGCGGCGGTGAGCGGCGTGTCGTCGTCATCGAAGTTGTCCTCGGTCAGATCGTCGCCGTTGCTGCCATCGTCGCCGACCAGCGCGGAGTTGAAGATGGTGTCCACACCTGCGGGCACGGTTGCATCAACGCGCACGGCGAACGTGACGCTGGCGCTCGCGCCCCCCGGGAGATCGGGCACGCTCAGAAGACATTCCGTGCCCGCAGGCGCACCGTCTGAACAACTCCAGCCGGTGGCGCTGCCCGCCACACTAAAGGTGGTATTGTCCGGCACGGTCTCGGTAAGCGTCACGCCTGTGGCGGTCTGGTTACCCACGTTCCGGTAGCTCAGAGTGTAGACGATCACCTCGCCCGGTGCGACCGTTACGTCACCGTCGTCCTTGGTCAACTGCAGATCGGGCGCGGCGGTGAGCGGGGTGCTGTCGCTGGCCTGGTTGTTGCCCGCGGTGGGGTCGGCGCCGTTGCTGCCGTCGTCGCTGATGCGCGCGGCGTTGGCCACCTCGGTCACCCCCGCCGGCAGCGGGTTGTTGACCCGTACGACGAAGTTGACGCTGCCGCTCGCCCCCGCCGCCAGGT
>DAOUDA010000183.1:0-4262 GCA_034431835.1 Chloroflexaceae bacterium
AGTTCTCGAACGGGAGGGTCTGGGAGGGCCTTGCCCTCCCAGAAACCCGCCTCCCAGCCCTTTCGTGTAGCAGGACTTGCCGGATGCACCACTAAGCCTGTGAACGAAGTTTCCTGGCATTTCCGCCCCCCTCCCAACCTCCCCCCGTTGGGGGGAGGAGCCGGACTCCCTCCCCCAACGGGGGAGGGTTCGGGAGGGGGTGGGTTTAGCGAAAAACCCAGTTCACACATTACGGCGCCCTCCCAGACCTCCCGCATAAGGACGCCATCTTACCGAACCATACCCCACCGCGTGGTGTATAATCGGGGTATGGAGCGCGATGTTGACAGCCAGAGCGATCTGTCGCAGCGAGCGGTGGATCGGCGGATGGGACAGCTCATCGCCGCTTTTCGGTACGCCTTCGCGGGGATGGGCTATTTGCTGCGTACCCAGCGTAACGCGCAGATCCACTGCCTGGCCGCTATGTGCGCCGTGGCCCTGGGTGTGGTGCTGGGCATCGAACGCTGGGAGTGGCTGGCGCTGGTGATCACCATTACCCTGGTGCTGGCGGCAGAGGGGGTGAACACGGCAATCGAGGCAACGGTGGACCTGGCGACGAGCGCGCGCCATCCGCTGGCCAAAATCGCCAAGGACGTCGCCGCGGGAACGGTGCTCATCTGCGCCATCGGCTCGGTAGTTGTCGGCTGTTTGATCTTCCTGCCCCACCTCCTGCCCCTCCTGTTCAGGCTGGCGGGTTCCTGAGCGATGTGGCCCCTTGTTCGCCAGGCGCGCTACCTTGGCCGCTACCGCGAGATCGCCCACGTGCTGGTCGGCCACGGCTTCGGTTACCTGGTCGAGCAACTGGGCCTGGTCTCGCTACTCTCCCTGCCGAAGCGCGTGATCCTGCGAGTGCCGCCGCCCGCGCCCCTGGGCACGGCCGTCCGCCTCCGGGAAGCGTTGATCGCCCTTGGCCCCACCTTTGTGAAGCTCGGGCAGGCCCTGAGCACGCGCCCCGACCTGCTGCCCCCAGAATTCATCGCCGAACTCGAGAAACTCCAGGACACCGTGCCGCCCTATCCGGGCGAACAGGCGATCGAACTGGTCGAGCAGACCTTCGGGCAGCCGATTGACGCACTCTTCGCCAGTTTCGACCCTACGCCGCTGGCCGCCGCCTCGCTGGGGCAGGTGCACGCCGCGCGCCTGCACGGCGGCGCCGATGTGGCCGTCAAGGTGCAACGGCCTGACATCGAGGCGCGCATCAATACCGACCTGGCGATCCTGGCCGACCTGGCCGCGCTGGCCCAGGAACGGCTGCCCTTCGGGCAGGAGTACAACCTGATGGAGCTGGCCTGGGAGTTCTCGGCGATGCTCCGGGCCGAGTTGGACTACAAGCGCGAGGGCCGCAATGCCGATCGCTTCCGCACCCTCTTCGCCGACACGCCCACGGTGCACATTCCCATCGTCTACTGGGAACTGACCGACACCCGCGTGCTGACCACCGAGCGCCTGTACGGGGTGAAGCTGACCGACGAAGCCGGCCTGCGGCGCGTGGGCGTGGATCGCAGCCGTCTGGCTCGCAATTGCACGGAACTGATCCTGCGCGAGGTGTTTAGCTTTGGCTTCTTTCACAGCGACCCGCACCCGGGCAATTTTTTCGTGATGGACGGCGGGGTGCTCGGCGTGGTGGACTTTGGCCAGGTGGGCAGCCTGGATCGGCAAACCACCCAGAGCCTGCTGCTCCTGCTCGCCGCGCTGGTCAACCACGATACCAGCGGCGCGCTGCGGGCCATGGAACGGCTGAACCTGGTGTCGCGGCGCGACGTTACGCCCCAGTTGCGGCGCGATCTGGAACGCTTTACCGAAGGCTTTATCGATCGCTCGCTGCGCGACATCTCGGCGCGCGATACGATCAACGACCTGCTGGTGCTGTTCCGGCGGCACAACATCCGCCTGCCAGGGCAACTGGCGATCTTGCTCAAGACGCTGGTGATCATGGAAGGGGTGGGGGTGCAACTCGACCCGACCCTCGACGTGTTCGGGATCGCCCGGCCCTATGTGCGCCAGGCCCTCGCCGAGCAGATGGGACCAGGGGCGATGGGCGCGCAGGTGCTGCGCGAGGGGCGGTCACTGGGCGAGGTGGCGGTAGAGTTGCCACACCAACTGAGCGACGCGCTCCAGCAACTCAACGATGGCGTGCTGCGGGTGCGCACCGAAGAGCGTGAACTGCGACGGGTCGCGGGTGCATTGATCGGCGCGGCGAACCGCATCGCCATCGCGCTGGTGCTGGCGGCGTTGATGCTGAACCTGGCGATTCTGGCGATCGCCGCGAGTGTGGGCGGTTGGTCCGGTCCGGTGCCGATGACCCTGCTGATCCTCGTGGCGATAGGAACGGTGGTGACTGGCCTGGCGCTGCTGGTGGCGGTGCTCTGGGTTCACGATTAGGACGTGACCACGCCCCCGCCTGATGGGAGGGCGCGGAAGGGCGGGGCCTCTCCGGCAGGTTTCTCGCGGCGCGCGCCCGCCGGGAGGCACGCTGGCCCTCACGAGAATCGCCGCGGTTTTGTCCCGCAGCGGGGCCGGATCTGGGGTAGGATACTAGAGAGCATCGCCTTTAGAGCAACTAGTGACCAGAGGCCGGCTGCCCCCCGGCCCACGGCGCGCAGGCGCCCTGGAGAGGTTTGCACCCATGCAGTTTTCGGTCGCCCCGGTCTTCATTCCAGGCCCCCGTCCTGACCCCGTACTGGGCTGGCGCGGGGCGCTGATCCCCTTTGGCAGCGACCCTATCGGCTTCCTGATGCGCTCCTACCAGCGCTACGGCCCGATTGTCGGCCTGTCGCGGACAGAGCCGGTGATGCTGCTGGCGTTCGGGCCGGACCACAACCGGCAGATCTTTTCGGACGGGCAACGCTTCTGGACCAACCTCGGCGGCCGGCGGCCCATGCCGCGCGACTCGGCGGTGGCGCGGGTCAGCAATGGCCTGCTGGCGATGAACGGCGAGAAGCACCGCCAGCAACGCCGGCTGATGATGCCGTCGTTTCACCGCCAGCAGGTCAATGGCTACCGCGACACCATGGTGGCGCTGATTGACCAGGTGTTGAGCCGCTGGCGGCCAGGCGAGCAGCGTGACATCGCCCAGGAGATGCAGATGCTGACCCTGGCGGTAGCGATGAAGACCCTCTTCAGCCTGGACGCCACGCCCGAGGCGCGCACCCTGGGCGAGTTGTTCAAGCAATCGCTGGAGATCAGCTTCTCGCCGCTGGAAATGCTGTTGCCGCCCACCCTGCCGGGTACGGGCGCCTACCGGCTGGCGCGCCTGGCCGAACGCATCGAGGTCTATGTGCGCGCCCTGATCGCCCAGCGCCGTGCCCTCGGCGCGGCGCACAACGACGTGCTGGCGACGCTGATCGCCGCCCGTGACGAAGACGGCCAGATGCTCAGCGACGATGAACTGATCGGCCAGACGTACACCCTGTTCGCCGCGGGCCACGAGACCAGTTCAAACGCGCTGACCTGGACGCTCTTCCTGCTCGACCAGCACCCCGACGTCCTTGCCGATCTGCACGATGAACTCAGGGGCGAACTGCGCGGTGACGCGCCTACGGTCGAGCAGTTGGGGCGCCTGCCGCTGCTCGACCGGGTGGTGAAGGAGAGCCTGCGGCTGATGCCGCCGGCGAGTGTGCTGGTGCGCGTCAGCACCGAGGCCTTCCAGCTTGGCTGTTACGAGTTGCCGGCGAACACGACCATCTTCCTCAGCCCCTTCATTACCCACCGTATGCCGGACCTGTTCACGGCGCCGCAGGCATTCAAGCCGGAACGCTGGGAAGGAAGCGAACCTTCGCTGTACGCCTACCTGCCCTTCGGCGCGGGGCCGCGTATGTGCATCGGCACGACCTTTGCCCTGATGGAGATCAAACTGGCCCTGGCGATGATCATCCAGCGCTTCCGCCTGGCACTCCTGGAGGGCGCCCGGGTGGACCCGGAGTTGCGGCTGACCCTGCGGGTGCGGGGCGGGTTGCCCATGCGGGTGCACATGCAGGACCGGCAGTTCAGGTGCGCGCCGGTGCGCGGCAGCGTCGCCGCGGTGATCGATCTGCCCCAGGGAGTGGTAGCAGTGTAGGCAGCGGCCTCCCAACGCAAGCCGCGGAGGGAGGAGTTGGGCGTCCATAACCGGCGGTCACATGGCTTGAGCACCGTCCGTCCCCAGGGCGCGGTCCAGGGCGGCACAGCCGCTTTAGGGGTTATTGTGGTGCTGGGGGGGGGGCCGCCCCCACCCCCCCCCCAAA
>DAOUDA010000184.1:0-11302 GCA_034431835.1 Chloroflexaceae bacterium
GCGCCGGCCGGCGCGCGGGCGGGAGGTGGGGGCGGTACACGCACCGCCCCGACCTCCCGCCGATGCGCTTGAGACGCTCAAACCCGCCGCGGGAGGCGCGCGAAGGCGCGCCGCCGGGCGAACTGGCACCGCAGCCACTTTTCGATCTCGATAATGGTGTAGGTGATCACGCCGACGGTAAGCACGCGCCCCCAGGCATCGAGACCGAGGGGGGCGCTGCCCATGATCCGGTGCATCACCGGCGCGTAGGTAAAGAACAGTTGCAGAAGCACCATCACCAGCACGCCAACGACCAGCCAGCGGTTCGAGAAGACCCCGATACTGAACATTGAGCGGGTGAGCGAGCGACAGTTGAACAGGTAGAAGACCTCGACAAAGACCACAACGTTGACCGCGACGGTACGGGCCTCGGCCAGGGGAGCGCCGCGGGCCTGTTCCCACTCAAAGAGACCGAAGGCGCCGGCCAGGATCAACAGACCGACGATGAGGATGCGCCAGAGCAACTCCGGCGTGAGGATCGGCGCATCGGGGCGGCGCGGCATGCGGCGCATGATGTCGGGTTCTTTCTGTTCCAGGGCGAGCACCAACCCCAGCACCGCAACGGTGGTCATGTTGATCCACAGGATCTGAATCGGCAGAATCGGCAGGGCCAGACCGGCCACGACCGCCGCCAGGATGATCAGGCCCTCGCCGAGATTGGTAGGCAAGGTCCAGGCAATGATCTTGGTCAGGTTATCGAAGACGCCACGCCCCTCTTCAACCGCGGCGGCGATAGTGGCAAAATTGTCGTCGGTCAGCACCATGTCGGCGGCCTCCTTGGCCACATCGGTGCCGCTCAACCCCATCGCCACGCCAATATCGGCCTGTTTGAGCGCGGGCGCATCGTTGACGCCATCGCCGGTCATCGCCACCACGTGGCCCCGCGCCTGCAGGGCCTCCACCAGGCGCAGTTTCTGCTCCGGGGTGACCCGGGCGAAGACCACGGCGCGATCCACCGCCACGATGAGTTCCGCGTCGCTGAGGGCCGCCAGTTCCTTGCCGGTGAGCGCGGACGGCCCCACCGACGTGTCGGCGGCGCCCTCAATGCCGATCTGCCGGGCGATGGCCACGGCGGTCAGGGCGTGGTCGCCGGTGATCATTTTTACCTGGATGCCCGCCTGCTGGCAGGCCTGCACCGCCGCGATGGCCTCGGGCCGGGGCGGGTCGGCCATACCCTGAAGGCCGAGGAACGTCAGGTCGTTGGCAACATCGGCATGGGTCAGGTGCGTCATCGAGGCGGGAACGGCGCGCCGGGCGAAGGCCAGCACGCGCAACCCATCGGCGGCCATGGCCTCCACCTGCCGCTGCACGCCGGCGACATCCAGGGCCGTCTCGCCGCCGTCGGCGTCGAGCGTCACCCGGCAGCGGGGCAACAGGACCTCACTTGCACCTTTTATGTAAATCAGGTGGGTCTGGCCGGCGTCATGAAGGGTGGCCATGTACTGGTGCTGCGACTCGAAGGGGATGGCGTCCAGGCGCGGCAGCGCGGCGCGTTGCTCATCCGGGCGCAGGCCGGCCTTCCTCGCCACCACCAGCAGCGCCCCCTCGGTAGGGTCGCCCTGCACCTCCCAGCGGCCCTGCTCCTCGACGAGCTGGCTATCATTGCACAGCAGCCCGGCCAGCAGGCACTCCCGCAACGGCGGGCAGGCGGCGGGGTCAATGGCCCTGCCGTGATGGGTAATGTCGCCCTCGGGCCGGTAGCCCGCTCCACTGACCTCGAAACAGGCGCCATGGGCCACGATCCGCTGAACGGTCATCTGGTTCTGGGTGAGGGTGCCAGTCTTATCGGAGCAGATAACCGTCGTGCTGCCGAGGGTCTCTACCGCCGGGAGCTTGCGGATGATCGCCCGGCGACGGGCCATCCGCGAGACGCCGATGGCCAGGGTGACCGTGACCGCGGCGGGTAGACCTTCGGGAATGGCGCTCACCGAGAGAGCAATCGCGGCCATCAAGGCGTCAATCAGCGGCTGGCCCCGCAGGGCCTCGACGAGAATGCTCAGCCCGGCCAGGGTCAGGATCAGGTAGAGCAGCACCAGACTGAAGCGGGAAATCTTGCGGGTGAGGGGCGTTTGCAGCTCCTCGGCGGTTGCGATCAGGCGGGAGATCCGCCCGACCTCGGTGGCGTTGCCGATCGCCACGACGATCCCCGCGCCCTGGCCGTAGGTTACGAGCGTGGAGGCATAGGCCATGTTGCGCCGGTCGGCGAGGGGCGTGTCGCGCTCCAGGGTAACCTCGGCCGCCTTTGAAACCGGCAGCGACTCGCCGGTCAGGGCGGCTTCGGCGATCTGCAGTTCACGGGCGCGGATGAGCCGCAGGTCCGCGGGAACCTTATCGCCGGCCTTCAGGAGCACGAGATCGCCCGGCGCCAGTTCGGTGGCGGAGATGCGGGTCGTCGCGCCCGCCCGCACCACGGTGGCTTCGGTGACCATGGTTTGCGCCAGGGCCTCGATGGCCCGCTCCGAGCGCGACTCCTGGAGATAGCCGAGAATGGCGTTCACCAGGACCACCCCGAAGATGATCGCCGCGTCGATCTCGTCTTTAAGCACCAGGGTGATCACGCTGGCGGCGAGGAGAATGTAGATCAGCGGATTGTGGAACTGCGACAAGAAGCGCACCAGGGGGCTCTTGCCGCGCCGCCGGGTGATAACGTTCGGTCCGAACTGCTCCTGCCGGCGCCTGACGGCAAAGACATCCAGGCCGCGCTGCGGGTCGGTTTCGAGCAGATCAAGGACCTCGTCAAGCGGCAGGTGGTGCCAGGGAACCTGCAAGAGCGAGGCATTCACGGTAAGCTCCGGTGCTTTCGGAAGGGCCGCGCCCTCCCAATCCTTCCCACCGGGCGGGAACAGGGGGAAACCAGGTTTCTCCCCGCCCCTCCAACCCGACGATAGGATAAAAAGCTGTTCCTGGGAGGCCCGCGCCCTCCCGGACCCTCCCGCCGGGAGGGTGCGTGGGGCAACCTGGTTTCACCCTACCCGCTTGCCAGCAACCGGTCAAGCTGAAGGGGGTCGAGGGCGCCGGCAACGACGTTGGCCAGGCGTTCGTAGGGATCGAGGGTGGCGTCCGGTTGCTCCGGCCGCCAGCCGAGGGTGGCGAGCCAGGAGCGGCGAAAGGCGGCGTTGGCGAAGATGCCGTGGATGTAGCCGCCCCACACACGCCCCTCCTCGACAATGCAGCCGTCCAGGTCATCGCTGGCAACCGCGCCACGGTGAATGATGCGGGCCAGGGCCGCGCCGCCGTTGACGCGGGTGCGCCCGGCGTGGATCTCATAGCCCGTGAGCGGCGCGCCGGGGGCCCAGGGCGCCAGAGACTCGGCGACGACCTGCACGGTGCGCTTCTCGCGGTCGAAGACGGTCTCGACGGGCAGCAGTCCCAGGCCAGGCTCCTCGCCGCCGCCACCCTCGACCCCCAGTGGATCGCTGATACGCGCGCCGAGGAGTTGGTAGCCGCCACAGATGCCGACCACCGCCCCGGGAAAGGCGCGTAGCGCGGCGTCGAAGCCCCGTTCGCGCAGCCAGCGCCGGGCGGCCAGGGTGTGCTTGGCCCCGGGCAGGATCACCGCCGCGGCCCCGGCGAGTTCCTCGGGCCGGTCCACGTAGCGCAGACTCACCCCCGGCTCGCGGGCCAGGGGGTCGAAGTCATCAAAGTTGGCGATGGTCGGCAAACGCGCCACGGCGATGCGCAGGGCGCCGTCCGGCCCGCCCTGCCCCCGTTCGAGGGCCACGGCATCTTCCTCGGCCAGGCCCAGGTCGTCGATCCAGGGAACCACGCCGAGCACCGGCACGCCGCCCCGCTGCTCCAGGATACGCACCCCATCAGCGAAGAGGGTCGGATCGCCCCGAAAGCGATTGACCACCAGGCCGGTGACCAGGGCGCGCTCCTCCGGCTCAAGCAGGGCCAGCGTGCCGAGCAACTGGGCGAAGATCCCGCCGGTGTCAATATCGCCGACCAGCAGGGTGCGCGCCCCGGCGTAGGTCGCCACGCGAGCGTTCACAATGTCACGGGGCTTCAGGTTCAACTCCACCGGACTGCCGGCGCCCTCGGCGATGACCAGATCATAGCGCGCGCGCAGACCGTCGAGGTTGCGGGTGACGACGCTCCACAACTCCTCACGCTGGCGCCAGTACTCGCCGGCGTCGAGGGTGCGCCAGGGCCGGCCCTCGACGATGATCTGGCTGCGGCGCTGCCCTTCGGGCTTGATCAGAATGGGGTTCATCTCGACCGTGGGCCGGACGTGGGCCGCGGCGGCCTGCACGGCGGTGCTGCGGGCGATCTCGCCGCCATCGGCGGTGACGGCGGCATTGTTGCTCATGTTCTGGGCCTTGAAGGGCGCGACCCGCAGCCCGCGCCGGGCAGCGATGCGGCAGAGGGCCGCCACCAGGACGCTCTTGCCGACCGACGAGGCTGTGCCGAGGACCATGATCACCGGGGCGGGCATAGGCTCTCCTTCCAGGCCGCGAGAAGGCGGGCATTGTCGTCGGGGCGACGGGGGGCGACGCGCACCCACTCGGGCAGGCCGAAGGAGGCGCAGTCGCGCACGACACAGCCGCGCCGCAGCAGGGCCGACCGCGTCGCCGCGCCGTCGCCGGTGCGCACGAGCATAAAGGGCAGGGCATCGCGCCACACGTCGAGACCGAGGTCGCGCAGGCCGGCTTGCAGGGCATCGCTGGCCGACCAGAGGCGGGGCAGGGTGGCGCCGAGAAAGGCGTCGTCGCCCAGAACGGCGAGGCCGGCGGCCTGGGCGGCGCTGTTGACGCTCCAGGCGGGCTGAGGCGCGCCGACGCGGGCCGCCAGTTCCGGGGCGGCGATCAGGTAGCCCAGGCGCAGTCCGGCCAGGGCGTAGCTCTTGGTGAGCGAATACAGATGGATCTGGCCCGGCGGAGGCTCGCCCGCCAGCGGGTCGGGCGCGGCCCACCCATCGCGACGCAGCGGCGCGTAGGCCCGGTCGAGGACCAGCAGGCCGCCGTGGGCCGCGCACGCCTCGCCCAGGGCGTTGATGGTCGGGGCGGGAAGATCAACACCGGTGGGATTGTTGGGCGCGCAGAGCCAGGTGAGGCGCGGGCGCGCGCTGGCGATCACTGTGGCCAGACCTTCGAGATCGGGCTGGAACCCGGCGCCGGGGCAGGTGCGAAACTCGACCATGTGCGCGCCGGCCAGCCGGCTGGCGTGGAGGTACTCACCGTAGCTCGGCCCGACCAGGAGCGTAGTGTCGTTGGGCCGAAGGAGGGCCCGAGCCAGGAGGTGGATCACCTCGTTAGCCCCGTTGCCGACCAGGATAGCCTCGGGTGGGCAGCCGTGGCGCGCGGCGAGGGCGGCGCGGAGCCGGTGGCAACCGCGGTCGGGATAGGGAGCAGGATCCAGCGTGGCCAGGGCGACGCGCGCCGCCTCCGGCGGTCCGAAGGGATTGAGGTTGCTGCTGAAATCCAGCAGCTCCTCCGGTCGCAGACCAAGGGCCGCCAGCTCGGCGTGGTCGAGCGCGCCGTGCGTTACGGGGTCGAACGGACCCATGCCGCCTCCAGCGCCTTCAACTCGACGGGAATGCCGCAGACCACCAGGTAGACCTCGGCAGCGGCGGCGGCGACCTGCTGGTTGGCGCGCCCGAGCAAGTCGCGGTAGGCCCGGCCCAGGGGATACTCGGGGACGATACCCGAACCGACCTCGTTGGTTACCACGATCAGAGTAAGCCCGCGCGCGCGCGCCTGGTCCAGGATAGCGGTCACTTCGGCCTCAACCACGGGCCGGGGGTCCTCTTCGTGGGCCAGCAGCAGGTTGCTGACCAGCAGCGAGAGGCAATCGAGGATCACCACGGCGCCGGGATCGAGGGTGGCGAGCACCCGGGCCGGTTGATTGGGGGCCTCGAGGGTACGCCAGGCGGGAGGGCGGCGGGCGCGGTGATGGGCGATGCGCGCGCGCATCTCCTCATCGCCGGCCTCGGCAGTGGCAAGGTAGACCACGGGGCGCTCCAGACGCGCGGCGTACTGCTCGGCGCGGGCGCTCTTGCCACTGCGCGCCCCGCCGGTAAAGAGGACGATCGTGCTCAAGCGGGTCTCCTACCGGTGCGTGTACGCACATATCCGGACCATCCAGGAGGGCGGGGAGGGCCGCACCCCTCTCAGGTGCAGGGTTTTTCGAGCGAGAAGGGGTTTTCGGCATTTCAATGCGCTTGCGATCCTCACTCCCCTGCCCCCCTCTCCACCGTCGGTGGAGAGGGGGGAGTTGGGCGTCCCAATGCCCAGGATGGCGAACGTGACGCGAGAACGTGCCGGAAAACCCGGCACCTGAGAAGGGCCGCGCCTTCCCCGCGCCCGGCCCGCAAGGGCGGGTCCGGCATTGGTGGCCGTGGGGCCGTGCCGCGCCCTGGCGGAGGCATTCTGTGGGGGGCGCGGCCGCCCAGGCAAGGGCCTGGGCGGCCCGGGTTCACGCGAGGGCGCCGGCGATGCCGCCGGCCCAGGCTTCGATGGCCTGCCAGTTGCGGAAATCGCCGGTGGGGGCCTTGATGACGGTGATCATCATCTTTTCGGCCAGGTTCAGCTTCTCGGTATCGATGTTCCCATGAAACACGGCCACATCGCGCGGCTGAAGACGCTCGACCAGGTGGCGTTGCCCCTCGGGAACGCGCCAGCCCTTGAGCAAGGTCACGGGATCGCCTTCGCCGGTCGGCCCGCTGGAGAAGATCCACACCGGTCGTTTGGAGAGGGCGTCGGCGTGCCCGTGCAGGAAGTCAACCACTTCCTTGCGCCAGGAGCCGGCGTAGACGGCGCTGCCGAGAACGACGGCAGCGTAGAGCGTCAGATCCAGGGTAGGCTTGACCTCGGCGACGTCCACTTCGAGGCCCGCCTGGCGCAGGGTCTGGCCGATGCGTTCGGCGATCTCGGCGGTCGCGCCGTATTTGGTAGCGTAGGCTACGAGTACGCGCTGAGACATACGGTGCTCCTCTGGTTCATGCGGTTTCCGGTTGGCCACACGCGGCATCGCTACACACTGCAAGGAACAAAAACAGACCTTTTCCGGGAGGGCCGGGCCCTCCCTTGTTTATTTCTCGGGAGGGCCGCGCCCTCCCAGAGCTGCTCACGTTTTTTCCCCGGAGGGCGACGCGCTCCCGAACCCTGCCCCCGAGCAGGAGTATGTACCTAAATCATACGCTTGAAGGCGCCTTTTTGTCATCTATCCAGGGAAGGATCTTGTATGGTGTATGGCGGAACGTAAGGAGGAACCCACGAACTACCTTAACGCCACCTGTGGCGTCCTCAATGCAACAATTTCATTGCTAATGAAATCATCTGGCTATATAATTTCACTATGAGTGACAATCCCTGGGTAACCCGCTGGTCCAAGGACCAGATCCGGGCCGTGTTGCTGGAACAGTTCCAGGCTTTCTGGCGTCGCGACACCGGTATCGAGCGCACCCAACTGGCGCAGCTCGAGCGCGCGGCGCCGTTGCCCCACGCGGTCATCATCTCCGGCCTGCGGCGCGTCGGCAAGTCCACCATGCTGGCACAACTGGCCCACCGGCTGGGCGAAGACGCTTTCTATTATGTCAACTTTGAAGACGAACGCTTTCTTGGCTTCCAGGCCGACGACGCTAACGACCTCTATGCGCACCTGGTCGAATTGTTTGGCGAGCGCGGAGTTTTCCTGCTTGACGAGATCCAGAATGTACCCGGCTGGGAGCGCTTTGTGCGCCGCTTCATGGACCTGGGGCTGAAGTTCTACATCACGGGCTCGAACGCGGCGCTGCTCAGCCGCGAGCTGGGCTCGCGCCTGACGGGACGCTATGTGCCGGTGGAACTGTTTCCCTTCTCCTTCGCCGAATTCCTGCGCTTTCGCGGCTACCCGCCACCCGACCTGAGCCGGCTGACCACGGTTGAGGCCGCCCGTCTACAGGGCCAGCTTGCCGACTATCTGCGCCTGGGCGGCATCCCGGAGCCGCTGAAGTATCCCGACTTGCCGCTGGCGCGCACCCTCTACGACGATGTGCTGTACCGGGATATTGCCACACGCTACCGGATCGAGGAGGTGCGCGCGCTTAAGGAGCTGGCTTTCTACCTGATGAGCAACCCGGCCGGGCGCGTGTCGTTTAACAAGCTCAAGGAGCAACTCCGGCTGGGCAGCGTCAATACGGTCAAGAACTACGTCGAGTACCTGGAGAATAGCTGGCTGATCTTTACCGTCAACGTCTACGATTTTTCGGTCAAGCGCCAGCAGATCGCGCCGAAAAAGGTCTATGCCATCGACACCGGCCTGGCGAACGCGGTCGGCTTCTTCTTCTCTCCGAATACGGGAAAGCTGTTGGAGAACCTGGTGTTCCTGGCGCTGCGGCGGCAGACGCCCGAGGTGTACTACTACACCTCGCCAGGCGGCTACGAGATAGATTTCTACCTGCCGCGGACGGGCGAGTTGATCCAGGTCAGCCAGAACCTGGCGCAGCCGGCCACGCGCGAGCGTGAGATACGGGCCTTGAGTGACGCGCTGCGCGGCCTGGGCCTGACCCGCGGTTTGATCCTGACCGACGCCAATGCCGCGCCAATCGAAACGGACGGCCTCACCCTTGAGGTGCGCTCCGTGGTCGAGTGGCTGTTGCAGGCGCAATGAACGTGAGTTGTGGGGAGGCGAGAGCACTGACCGGAAGGCTTAATAGTCCGTAAACGAAGTTTTCGCTAAACCTCCGCCCCCTCCCCAACCCTCCCCCGCCGGGGGAGGGAGTCCGGCGCCTCCCCCCAACGGGGGGAGGTTGGGAGGAGGAAGGACCCTGAGCCGTGTAGCTCGCGACGCTCGTGCCGCGATCGTTGTGGATCAAGCATTCCGGTCAGTGCTCTAACATCGGGCTACGCCTCCGCGCCGTCGCATTGCCGCCGGGCTGCGGCGATGAAGCGCGCGGCGAGATGGGGGGCGGCCAGCCAGTGGATGTGGACGTAGGAGGCCAGAACGTTGCCCGTGCAGGCCCCTTCGGGGCGCGCGTCGGGGCGCATAGCGTCGGGCAGGCAGGTGTAGAGCCAGGGGAGTTCGGCGGGGCGATCCTCCCAGACCGAGTAGTGGAACTCGTGGCCGCGCACGGTTTCGCCGCTCTCCCACAGCCAGCTCGCGCCGTTGGCCCGCACGGTGCGGTAGCCCAGGGTCAGGCGCGGGGTCATCACCGAGCGCCCGGGCAGCAGGCCCACCATCGGGTGGGCCCGACCATCGGCGTCGATCAGGGTCTCGGTCAGGTACATCAGCCCGCCGCATTCGGCGTAGATCGGCAGGGCGCGGGCGGCGACGGCGCGGATGGCCGCGCGCATAGACTCGTTGGCGCTCAACTGCGCGGCGTAGAGTTCGGGAAAGCCGCCGCAGAGGTAGAGCGCCCCCGCGTCGGCCGGCGGGGCCGTGTCGCGCAGGGGGCTGAAGAAGGCGATGGTGGCCCCGGCGTCGCGTAAGAGGTCGAGGTTGTCGTCGTAGAGGAAACTGAAGGCTTCGTCGCGGCTCACGGCGATGATCGGCGCTCCGGCGCCGGGGGAGGCGTTGTTGGGCGCGAAGGGTGGTTGCTGCGTCCGTATGCGCCTGCGACCCTCACCCCCCTGCCCCCCTCTCCCGCGCGCGGGAGAGGGGGGTTCTGGGTATGGCGATGACCCGGATCGGGGAGGTGACGCATGCACGCCCAGGTGGTCGGGCGTTGACCGTGGTTCCGGCGCTGCTGCGGCCAACGCATTCGCAGGGAGATCGAGGGGCGGCGCGGCGCGGGCCATGCCCAGGAGGGCCTCGAGGTCCACACTGGCTTCAATGCGCACGCGCACCTCATCGAGCCAGGCTTGCCAGCGGCCCGCCTCGGCGGTGGGCACCAGGCCCAGGTGGCGCTCGGGCAGGGTAATGGCTTCGTCGCGCAGCAGGGCGCCGAGGACGGGCAGGCCGGCGTCGCCTTCGATGGCCGCGCGCACCATGGCGGCGTGGCGGGGGCTGCCGACGCGGTTGAGGATGACGCCCACGACGCGCACCCGGGGGTCGAAGTCGCGCAGGCCGGCGACGAGGGCGGCGGCGGTGCGGGCCATGGCCCGCACGTCGAGCACAATCACGACCGGCGCGCCGGTGAGCCGGGCGATGTGGGCGCTGCTGCCGGTGTCGTCGTCGCCGGCGTAGCCGTCGAAGAGGCCCATCACGCCCTCGATCAGCGCCAGGTCGGCGCCCGCGCTGCGCCGCGCCAGCACCCCGGGGATATGTTCCGGGGGCACGAGCCAGGCGTCGAGGTTGGCGCAGGGGCGCCCGGCGGCCAGGGCGTGGTAGCTCGGGTCGATGTAGTCCGGCCCGCACTTGAAGGGGGCCACCGCCAGACCCCGCGCGCTCAGGGCGGCAATCAGCCCGGCGGTGATGGTGGTTTTGCCGCTGCCGCTCATCGGCGCGGCCAGCAGCAGCCGTGGCAGCGCGATGCTCATGGGTTGCTCCGATCGGAAAGATGGGCGTGCCGGGCCGCTTCATCAAACGGCACGAAGTGCTCCGCGGCCAGCTCCGGGTCGAACCAGGCCAGATCGTCGGCCAGGGCGACGACGTCGCCGATCACCAGCACGGCGGGCGTCGGCAGGGGGTGGGCCTGCAGGGCCGCGGGCAGGCCCTCCAGGGTGGCGCGCAGAACCCGTTGCTCGCTGGTGGTGGCCCGGCTGATGACCGCTACGGGGGTATCGGGGGCGCGCCCGGCCTCTCGCAGGGCGGCGCAGATGGCCTCGGTACGGTGCAGGCCCATCAGCACCACCAGGGTGGGCACGCGGGCCAGGGCGGCCCAGTCCAGGTGATGGGGGGTGTTGGGCGCTTCGTGCCCGGTTACCACGGCGAAGCCGCTGGCCAGGCCGCGGAAGGTGAGCGGAATGCCGGCGTAGGCCGGGGCGGCCAGGGCCGAGGAGACGCCGGGCACGATCTCGAAGGGCAGCCCGGCCCGCGTCAGGGCCAGGGCCTCCTCGCCGGCATGGCCGAAGACGCCGGGGTCGCCGCCTTTGAGCCGCACCACCTGCCGCCCGGCCCGGGCGTGGGCCACCAGCAGGTCGGTGATGGCGTCCTGCTCCAGAGTATGCCGGTCATGGGTTTTGCCGACAAAGATCAGCTCGGCGCCCGCAGGAACCTGCTCCAGCAATTCGGGGGCCACCAGCCAGTCGTAGAGCACCACGTCGGCCCGGCGCAGCAGGGTCAGCCCGCGGAGGGTGATCAGGTCGGCCCGGCCCGGCCCGGCGCCGACCAGGTAGGCCTTGCCGCGGGGCATCGCTGCGGCGGGGCGCCGGTCGGGCGCGGGCGCCACCTCGGCGGGCGGCGG
>DAOUDA010000185.1:0-5345 GCA_034431835.1 Chloroflexaceae bacterium
TCTCGCGCCGGTCGTAGCTGGCCGTGGCCGGGGAGACCACCTCCACCACCAGGTCAGGCGGGCCGAAAATGCGCTGCACGGTGATGCTCGCAGCCCCGCCGTGGAGGATGACGATGAGGTCGGGCTGCACGATGGTGGTGGGGCCGAGTTCCACGTCGATCGGCGCCGCGAAGACCCGCCCGTGGCCCGCGGTCTCGATAAAGGTGAACAGATAGTGTGCCAGGCGCAATGAGGCGGCCTGGTGGTCAGGGGTGAGCGCGGGGGCCATACGGAGGTCTCCGTTGATCAGTTCGTAGCGCTGGCCGTCGTCGGGCAGTTGTTCGTAGTCGGCGACCGTCCAGCGCCCGCCGGGTGGCGGGGGCAGGTGGGTGGCCGGCCCGGCGATGGGGAGGATGTCGGTGCTCATAGGCGTGTCCTGGTGGGTGAAAGCCCGTGGGTCGCTTATATACGCGCCCGGGCGGCTTTGCTGCGGAACGGCGGGAGCGCAGGTTTTCAGATTTACCCCAGAGGATGAGCTTTTTGCGGCCCTTCGCGCCACGCCGCGCCCTCTGCGGCGCGAAGGTGTTCGGTGGCTGTGAACATTCCGGCGGAACGACAAAAGGTTCTCCTGGAAGGGCATGGCCCCCCTCTCAGGTGTAGGGTTTTTCGAGCGAGAAGGGGTTTTCGGCATTCCAATGCGTGTGCGATCCTCACCCCCCGGCCCCCCTCCACCGTAGGTGGAGAGAGGGGAGTTGGGTGTCCCAATGCCCCGGATGGCAAATGTGACGCGAGGATGGGCCGGAAACCCCTGCACCTGAGAACCGGCCCTCCCAGGCCCTCCATCACGGCATGTTCATCGGAGGTTCTGGCGCCCCCGGATCTACCCCTTACGGCGCCCGCACGCCGAGCACCACCCGCGCGCCGGGCAGCACCCAGCCGCCCTCCGGCGGTTCGGAACTGACCACCTGGTTGGCCCTGTAGCGGTCGAAGACCTCGGGGATGCGCTCGCGGTCCTGCAGATCCACAATGATGTTCTCGCGGGGGATGCCGCGCCGTACCAGATCCTCGATCACTTTCTCGACTTGCTCGCCCCGAATGTTCCACGAGACCTGGATGGCCCCCGGCGCGGGTGGATATGGGGGCGTGTCCTCCACCACCCAGGCCAGCACCCAGCCTTCGTAGCCCACCAGGTTGGGATCGAAGTTCTCCTTCACCCGCACACGGTACCAGCCGGGCTGGCTGGTGGTGTCGAGGATTTCCAGCAGATCGCCGTTGCGCAGGTAGCCGCCGCGCGACGACTCGTCGGGTCGCAGGTAGAGCAGCCCGAACGGGCCGGGGATGTCCTGTCCCTGAAAGCGGTAGCTGGGCAGGGGCCGGATGGCGGCCAGGTGGCGGTAATCGTACTTGATGCCGATGATGCGGCTCTCGCGCAGGTAATCCTGGAGCCGCAGGGTCACGTCAACGGGCAGCCCGTTGAGCAGCAGGTCGTACTGGCCGCTGCGAAAGCCGTCGGGCAGCCGGTTGAGACGCAGGTCGAGCCGGCCCGGTTCGGCGCGCTCGACGATCAGCCCGATGGCGGGGCGGTTGTCGCTGGCCGGGGCGGGTTGCAGGGTGACGGTGCGAACACTGGTCAGTCGTTCGCCGATCAGGGTGAATTGCAGCGGCAACTGGCCCACGAAGACGAAGTCGCGGTCGCCCTGATCGGGGATCTCGAAGCGCGATACCACAAAGGGTGGCGGGGTCGCGGTAGGCGTCTCCGCTGGCTCGGGGGGTGTTGCGGTGGAAATGCCGCCAGCGGGAGCGGTCGCGCCGGGGGTGGGGACGGGAATGGTTGCCGGGACCGATGCATCTGGAGTCGAGTGAGCGATGAGCGCCGGGCTGCCGGTGACTGCTGCGGGCGGGGTGGCGGCGACACTCGTTGTGGCGGCGATTGGCGAAGGCGATCCGGCGGAGGGGCGGGCCAGGCCGGCGATGGCGAAGCCCACGCCGATGACCAGCAGCACCGTCAGCCCGGCCCAGACCAGGCGCACCGGGGTGAAAGAGCGTGTGGACAGGCGCACCCGCCGCAGGTCCTCGAGCATGGCCCGGGCGTTCGGGTAGCGATCGGCCGGATTGGGCATCAGCGCCTTGAGCACGATGCGTTCCAGGTCGGGCGGGACCGGCGTGGCCGCCGGCAGCAGAATGGGCTTGCTCTCGTCGGGGGCGCGATCAGGCGGGGGCGCGCCAACCAGCAAGTTGTAGAGCACCGCACCGGCGGCGTACACATCGGCGGCGGGAGTGATGGGCGCGCCGGGCCGGCGCTGCTCGGGCGCGGAAAAATGGCGTGTATATCCCCGCACGACCATGCGGTTGTGGCGCTGGGAGATGCCAAAGTCGAGCAGGTAGAGTTCGCCGCTGAGGTGATGGACGCGCAGATTCTCGGGCTTTACGTCACAGTGGACGATCTCGCGGCCGTGGAGGTAGGTCAGGGCCTCGAGGAGCTGGCGCGTCCAGCGGAGGGCCGTAGGCAGATCGGGGGGACCCTGGCGGAGATAGCTCGCCACATCGCGCCCGCGGATGTACTCCATCGAAATGCAGAGCTGCCCGTCGAAGAAGAACGCATCGTAGACCTTTGGGAGCCGTTCGTGGCCGAGCTGGCGCAGCAACTCGCGCTCTTCAAGCAGAGCGTCCTGCTTGCTATCGTCGGCGGTCTTGCTAGCCTTGATCACCACCTCCTGGCCACGCTCAACATCGAAGGCGCGGTAGGTGGTGCCAAAGCCGCCCTGGGTGCTGAGCAATTCGCGGATCTGATAGCGTTCCTTGATCGTCAGGCCGATGGGCAGCTGCGCCGTACCGCCCCGGGGCAGCGGGTCATCCGCGGAGGCATCGGCCGCGTCTGGTTGGGTTGGCACCGGGAACGTGGCGGGCGTGGAGTCGGTGACGGGCCGTGTTGCGGGGGGGCCAGAGGCATAGCCCAGGCGCCGCAACTCGTCGAGCATGGCCCGCGCGTCGGGGAAGCGGTCGGCCGGATCGTAGCTCATCGCCTTGAGCACCACCTGTTCGAGTTCGATGGGAATGGACTGGCTCTCCTCGCTGGGGAGCCGCACGGTGCGATCGTTGCGGTCGTCGCGGAACGGCGGCTCGTAGCCGGTCAGGAGCAGATACAGGGTGGCGCCGACGGAGTAGACGTCGCTGGCCGGGGTGGGGCCGGCGTCGGGGTCGTACTGTTCGGGAGGGGAGAAGCGCGGCGAGTGGGCGCGGATGGCCGTTTGCGCGATGGACTGGGACAGGCCGAAATCGAGCAGAAAGATCTCCCCCGTCTCCATATGCACGCGCAGGTTCGAGGGCTTGACGTCGCGGTGGACGATGCCGCGCTCGTGGAGGTAGGCCAGGGCCTCGAGGGTCTGGCTGATCCAGCGCAGGGCGGTGGGCCGGTCGGGAGGGTCGGCGCGCCGATCGGGGCCGCCGGGCGTCACGTAGCTCGACACGTCGCGGCCGGGGATGTACTGCATGGCGATGCAGATTTGCCCCTGGTGAAAGAAGCCGTCGTACACCCTGGGCAGCCGGGGGTGTTCCAGGCTCTTGAGCAACTGGAGTTCCCGCAGCAGGGCGTTCTGCTCGATATCGCCCGCCGTCTTACTGACCTTGATCACCACCTCGCGCCGCTCAACGGCATCTGTGGCCAGATAGGTGGCGCCGAAGCCGCCCTGTTCGCTGATCACGCGGCGAACGGTGTAGCGTTGGTTAAGCGTTACGCCTGGCTGAATGGTCATGCGTTGCACGGGAGTTCGGAATGTTTCAGACCGGGGTATGCCTGCTTGATCGTTGCTTTGCCGCTCGCCGGCGGCCTTGTGGATTACCGTTCGAGGGAGGTACGGAGGGCGCAGTCCTTCGCGAACCTTGTCTGAATCACGGAAGCGCGCTTCCCTACCTCTGATTGAAAAGGACGGATGCTCTTACTCCTGAAGATCGAGCACATAGCCCAGACCCCGGCGATTCACAATCAAATCCCCGGCGGCCTGAGGGTCGGCGGCGCGCAGGCGCCGGCGCACCTCGGCAAGCTGTTGATCCAGCGGCGCGGCTTCATCGCCGGGACGATACGAGTCGCCCCAGATGGCCCGCGCGCAACTATCGCGCGAGCACACCTCCCCGGCGTGCTCATAGAGGAAGCGCAGCAGGCGCACCTGCATCGGGGTGAGATCAACCACCCGATCGCCGAGCAGAAAACGCATCTGGCGATCATCGTAGCGCAGGCGACTCGCGGCGACTTCGGTGGCTTCGGGATCGTCGAAGCGCAGGACGGGCCGGGCGCTGCCCAGGCCGATCTCATCGTCGTGGCGCAACAGATGCGGTGCGCTCAGGCGCCGCCCGTTGATGAACGTGCCGTTGACGCTGCCGGCATCAACCAGCAAAAAGTGCATCCCGTTCCGCTCGATCCGGGCATGCAGGCGCGAGACCAGGGGGTGCTGTACGACCAGGTCGCAGCCTGGTGCCCGCCCCAGCGAGCAGGCGTCTCTCGTCAATGCGTAGCTGCGTGTTGCCACAAGCTCAGGATCGAGCGCCAGGAGCCTGGCGCAGGGTGTCGTGTTGCTCATGCCGCACCCGCTGCCGACCGTGCGATAGAGCAGATAGAAGTCGCGTTAAGCATAGCATGCAAAACGCAGTTGTGCTAGAAGAAAAATTTCATATACATTCACTATAGCTCCGTCCGCCAGGAGGATCCGGGGAGGTCGCTACCAACCGGTTGACGCAACACCGCATCCACCGTCATTGCGCATAGGACGAACCACCTGCCGTCGCGCTGCAAGACCCCTCGCTCCGCTCGGGGTGACCATGCGGCATCGCTCCCATGCGTTGGTAGCAGCCCTCCCAGGAATCGTCGCGTGACCCGAGTTGGAGAGGGATGCGGAAACCGGGTTTCCCCACCCTCCTGCCCTCCCAGCAATGAGCAAACGCTACGTCTTTCCTTAGCCAGCGGCCATAGCTCCTCATCCGCCCATGGCGATATCCTTCCAACAACACAACCAGCGGGAAGGAGGAGGACCATGGCCTGGTGTTTCTGGAGCGGAGCGATCGTCCTGGCGCTGCTCGGATTGAGCGCGCTGGTGCTCGACCAGCGCCGCGTTCGCCTGCCGCGTCTTTCGCCGCTGCGGCTGTTGCGGGGCTGTTTTGCCGCGCTGCTGCTGCTGATCGCCGCGCTCCTCGGGAGCCTGGCCTGGGTGCTGCAATGAACCACGCATTGCTTCTGGTGCAGGTGGATGGCACGCCCGGCTCGCCGCCGCGCGGCGTCGCGGGCATCGGCGTGGTGGTGCGCAGCCCGCGGGGCAATCTGCTCTGCACGCGCTGCCTGCGGGCGCCAGCCCACACCAACAACGAGGCCGAGTACC
>DAOUDA010000186.1:0-13835 GCA_034431835.1 Chloroflexaceae bacterium
TGCGCGAGAACCCGCGCACCGTCCGCGCCTTCGTCGAGGCCACCCTGCGCGGCTGGGCCGACGCCATCGCCGACCCCGACGGCGCGGTGGAGCTGATCCTGGCCTACAACCCCGAACTGGAGCGCGAGCAACTGGCCTTCGAGGCCGCCGAGACGATCGCCCTGATCCGCTACGGCCCCGGCGAACGCTGCCCGGGCATCAACGCCCCCGACCTCTGGGCCGCCGAGGCGCGCCTGCTCCAGGATCTGAGCATCCTCAGCGCCCCACCCGACCTGGAGGCCGCCGTACAGGGCCAGTTCGTGCGCGATTTCTATGCCGCCCGGGGGGTGAGGTGCGGGGGGTAATGGGGGACGGACGGCGCCGGGGGCGGCGCAATTGGGGCGCCGGGTGCCCCATCGGGCCACCGCCCGCCGGGCCGTCGCCCCCGGCGCCCATTTCCATGCCGGCGTGGCGCGGCGCCGGTAGGGGCGAAAAAATCTTTCACCCCTACCGGCGACCCCATGTCCATACATCCCCGCGCCACGCCAACGACCGGTTGCCCATCCATCCGGGCGTAATGCCGACGCTGACGCGCCCATCCATCCGGGCGAAAGATGTTTCGCCCTCTACAACCGCTCCAACGCATCAATCAACTGCGCGTAGGTGTCCATCGCCGCCTGCACCGGGGCCGGCGTGGTCATATCCACGCCCGCGTCGCGCAACAGATCAATCGAGGGCCGCGACGAGCCACTGCGCAGGAAGGTGATGTACCGCTCCACCGCCGGCTGGCCCTCAGTGATGATCTGCCGGCTCAGCGCCAGGGCCGCCGAGAGGCCCGTGGCGTACTGGTAGACGTAGAAGTTGTAGTAGAAGTGGGGAATGCGCGCCCACTCGAAGCCGATTTCGTCATCGAGTACGACCGTGGGGCCGTGGTACTTCGCCACCAGGTCGTAGTAGCGCGCCGTAAGGGTCTCGGTGGTCAGCGGCTCGCCGGCCTCGACCAGTTCGTGCATCATCAACTCGAAGCTGGCAAACATCGTCTGGCGGATCATCGTACGCCGGATGTCTTCGATCTGCTGCACCAGCAGGCGCCGGCGCAGGGCCTCGTCGTCGCGGTGCTTGAGGAGGTAGTCGGTGAGCAGGGCCTCGTTGAGCGTCGAGGCCACCTCGGCCACGAAGATGGTGTAGTTGCCGTAGACGAAGGGCTGGCCCTTGCGCGTGAAGTAGGAGTGCATCGAGTGGCCCAGTTCGTGGGCCAGGGTGAAGGCGTCGTCGAGCTGGTCCTGGTAGTTGAGCAGAATGTAGGGCGGGGTAGAGTAGGCCCCGCCGCTGTACGCGCCGCTGCGCTTGCCTACATTTTCGTACACATCAATCCAGCGGCTGCCGAAGGCCTGCCGCAGGGCCTCGGCGTACTCCGGGCCGAGCGGCGCGAAGGCCGCCTCCATCAGCGCCGTGGCCTCCGGGTAAGGCACGGTGATCGCCACATCGGGCACAGGCTGGGCGTAGAGGTCGTAGACCCGCAGTTCGTCGAGGCCCATCAGCCGCTTCCGCACCTCCATGTAGCGGTAGTTCGTGGCCAGATTGGCCTCCACCGTGGCGATCAGGTTGTGGTACACCTCCAGGGGGATCTCGTTGGGCGCCAGGGCCGCCTCCAGCGCCGAGGCGTAGTTGCGCATACGCGCCTCGATCACGTGGGTGCGGATGGCCGCCCCCAGGGTGGTGGCAATCGTGTTGCGGAAGGGCCGGAAGGCCCCGAAGTAGCCCTTGAAGGCGTCGCGGCGCACGCGCCGGTCAGGACTCTCGATGAAGCGCCGGTAGCGGGCATGGGAGAGTTGCACCGGGTTGCCCTGCTCGTCGGTGATGCTGGGGAAGCTCAGGTCCGAGTCGATCAGCATCTCGAAGGTCTCGTAAGGCGCGCGGGTGATGTCGCTGAACTGTGCCAGCACGTGCTCCACCTCCGCCGAGCGGACGTGCGCCCGCCGCCGGTTGAGCTTCTCCAACTCGTAGCGGTAAAGCTGCAAGGCGGGCGTCTCGCGCAGCCACTGGTCGAGGGTAGCCTCGGGCACGGCGAGGATCTCCGGCTCGATGAAGGCCATGGCCGCGGCGACGCGCGCGGCGAAGGAGCCGGCGCGCTCCTGCAGGGCCTGCCCAACCGGATCGGTGGCGTCGGTGTCCTTGCGGTGCGAGGCGTAGATGTAGAGGGCGTAGAGCCGCTGGCCCACCTCGTCGCGCAGGGCCAGCACCTGCGCCAGGCGCTCGGGGCCCTGGCCCAGGCTGCCCTGCAGGGCCGCGAGTTGCCGCGCCAACTCCTCTACCGCCGCCAGCTCCTGCTCCCAGGCGGCTACGTCGGGAAACACCGCGCTCAGATCCCATGTAAACTCAACCGGCGCCTCGGCGCGGGTGGGCACTTTCTGGGTTGCGGTTGTCATGCGGTGCAATCTCCTTTGATACTCCAGCGAACCATCTCAAAACGCTGCGGGATCCCAGAAGGGCAAGATGAAGATGTATTCCTGGAAGGGCTTCGCCCTCCCGGACCCTCCTCTCAGGCAAGAGGTACGGGGAAACCCGGTTTTCCCGTACCCCTGCCTGAAGGAGAGAATTTCGCCGCCCCCTCCCTGACCCTCCCCCGTTGGGGGAGGGAACCGGGCGCCTCCCCCCGCCGGGGGGAGGCCGGGAGGGGGGCGAAATGCCGCGAACGGTAACACAGCCGCGAAACCGTGCCTTACCCAGACAGCAACTGCTCCAGTCGATCCACGAAGCGCGCCAGCACGCCAAAGGCCCGCTCCATCGGTTCGGGGGCGCGCATATCAATGCCGGCCAGTTGCAGGGCCTCCAGCGGGTAACGCGAACCACCCGCGCGCAGGCAGTCCAGGTAGCATTCCGCGGCCCCGGGTTCGCCCCGCAGCACCCCGTCGGCCAGGGCATTGGCCGCAGCGATGCCCGAGGCGTACTGGAAGACGTAAAAGGCGCTGTACAGGTGGGGAAACTGGGCCCAGGCAATGCCGTTCCGCGCCGGTTCGACCTGTACCGCCGGTCCGTAACCGCGGGCGAACAGGCCCGCCAGCAGGTCTATCATCCGGTCGGCGGTCACCGGTTCGCCGGCCTCGACCCAGGCGTGAACCTGCTGCTCGAACTGCGAGAGGATCGGCATGAGGAACAGGTAGCGGTGAAAGTTGTGCATCGCCTCCTCGAGGATGGCGATCTCCACCTCCCGCGTCGGACCCTGGGCCAGCAGATGGCCCCGTAGCAGGGCCTGGTTGAAGTTCGAGGCGACTTCGGCAACGAAGGTCGAGTAGTCGGCATACACGGGCATCTGGGCATGGTTGGCCAGCCAGGAGTGCATCGAGTGGCCGAGTTCGTGGGCCAGGGTGCTCACCCCATTGAGGGTGCCATCGTAGTTCAGCAGAATGAACGGGCGCGTGTCGTAGCTGCCCGAGGAATAGGCCCCGCTGGTCTTCCCCCGGTTGGGGTACACATCCACCCAGCGCTCACGGGTCAGCCCGGCCCGCGCCACCGCCGCGTATTCGGCCCCCAGAGGTTCGACGCTGGCGCAGACCAGTTCAACCGCCCGCTCGTAGGGCACGTGGTAGGGCGGGGCGAGCGGCGCGAAGATGTCGCACGGGGCCATCAAATCCAGCCCCAGGGCGCGCCGGCGAATGTCCCAGTAGCGGTGCCAGAGGGGCAAATGGCGGTTGCAGGCCGCAATCACATTGTCGTACACTGCCCGAGGAAGGTTGTCGCGGTCCAGGCTGGCGCTCAACGTATCGGCGTAGCCTCGCGAGCGGGCCAGGAAGACATCGGCCTTGACGCTCCCGGCATAGATCGCGCCAAAGGTATTCTTAAAGGCCAGAAAGCCGTCCTGGAAGTGCTCCCAGGCGCGCTGGCGCAGGGTCCGGTCGGGATTCTGCAACAACTCCTCGATCGTGCCCGGCGCCACCTCGTGCCGCGCGCCGGCGCTGTCCTCCGCGGCGGCGAAGCGCAGGTCGCTCTCGGCCAGCATGAGGTAGGCGCTGTAGGCGGCGCTGAGGGGCTCGCCCGCTCGCGCCAGGAGTTGCTCGATCTCCACCGGGCGCACGTGGGGCGCGCGCCGGCCAAGGTTCTCGAAGTAATGCCGGTAGGGGGCCAACGCCGGCTCGGCGGCGATCAACTCCTCCAGCCGTTCCGGGCCAAGGGCCAGCAACTCGGGCTCGGCGAACGCGGTGGCCGCGCCGAGCCGGGCATAGAGGCTGAGGGCGCGCTCGCGCAGCGCGGCGGAGGCCTGGTTGGTGGTATCCTCATCGAAGCGCATATGCGCGTAGGCGAAGAGCCGGCCCATCATGACCCGCAAGACGTCGGCCAGCCGCAGCCAGGCCAGCAGCACTTCCGGGGCCTCGCCCAGGCGCCCCTGGTAGCCGGCGACCGCATCCAGTTCCGCCTCGAAGGCGCGCGCGTCGGCCTCCCAGGCCGCCTGGTCGGGGTAAATGCTGGCGAGATCCCAGGTATACTCAACCCGCGCCTCGGCGCGATCGGGGAGCGTCACGGTCATTGGAGGTCCTTTCTCAGGCAATGGTTGGGTCAGGAACGGATCGCCCGGGCATTATACCCGCGCCGCGCGGCGGGCGCCAGTGACAGGACTATGACTTCGTTAGCAGGCAGGTGAGCTATAGCAGTCCTCTTCAGGTTGTGAAGCCTGGAGTATCAGACCTGCCCGTAAGGACGCGGCACGCTGCGTAAGGACGCGGCACGCTGCGTCCTTACGCACGGTCGCCGGTGCGAGATGGGGTAGGACTGCTATAGCTCCTTGCGCTGCAAACTCCACTATAATGGATCGCGTTCATACCCACCGCACGTATCCTCACCCCGGAGAGCGCGGAGGGGCGCAGAGGGTTTGCAACGGTCCATCCTCTGCTTTTCTCTGCGTGCTCTGTGGTGAACGTGAATCAGCAATTGCCTGAACGGAGCGCAGCGTGGCGGAGACACTGGTGCTGGGGATTGACCAGGGCGGCAGCGGCACGCGCGCCGTGCTGCTGGATGGCGCCGGAACGGTGCGCGGCTACGGCTATCGCCCCGTGGGCCGGCTCTACCCCCGGCCCGGCTGGGTCGAGCAACGCCCCTCCGCCGTGGCCCGCAGCGCGCGCGAGGCGCTCGATGAGGCCATCGCCCGCGCCTGCTGCGACCCCGCCGCGATTGTCGCCTGCGGCATCACCTCACAGCGCGATACCGTGTTCGCCTGGGATGCGCGTACCGGACGCCCGATCGGCAACGCCATCACCTGGCAGGATCTGCGCACCGCGCCCCTGGTGGAGGAGACCGGCCAGTGGGAGCACGCCGCCGAGCGGCGCGCCCGCCTGGGCCAGTTCCCCGGTCCCTACTGCTCAGCCATGCACATGGCCTGGCGCATGCGCCACGATCCGGCCTTTCGCCGCGCCGCCGAGCGAGGATATTTGCGCGTCTCCCTCAGCGCCGGCTGGCTCATCCAGGCCCTCGGCAGGCCCGCCGGGCACGCCCTCGACTTCTCGCTGCTCCAGGCCATGACCGTCTTCGACCCGCGCCGCCGGACGCTGTGGGAGGAGTGGATCGACTATCTGGGCCTGCCGCGGGCGGCCCTGCCCGCCCCGCGTCCGACCCTGCACCGCTTCGGCGCGCTGCGCCTCGGCACGGTTGATGTGCCGGTCATGGCGCTGATCAGCGACCAGCAGGCCGCCCTCTTCGGCTACGACTGCCGCGCGCCCGGACAGGCCGTCGCCACCCACGGCACCGCCTCGTTCGTCAATGTCGTCGCCGGCCCCGTCGCTCCGCCCCAGGGCATCTGCAAGACCTACCTGGCCTGGGAACTCGATGGCGCGCCCACCTACGCCCTCGAAGCCGATATGACCGTCACCGGCGCGGTGGTGCGCTGGCTGAGCCAGATGCGCCTGATCCGTCACGCCGGCGACCTCGACGCCCTGGCGCGGGAGACGCCCCACAGCGATGGGGTGGTGTTCGTCCCCGCCTTCACCGGCCTGGGGGTACCCGGCGAGGACCGCAGCGCCCGCGGGGCCATCTTCGGCATGACCCTGGGGACCGCGCCCGGCCACATCGCCCGCGCCTTTTTTGAGAGCATCGGCTGCCAGTTGCGCGAGATCCTCGACACGATGGAACGCGAAAGCAACCTGCGGATTGACGAGTTGCGCGTCGGCGGAGGTCTGGCCCGCAGCGACGCCGCCTGCCAGATCCAGGCCGACCTGGCCGGGGTGCGCATCGTCCGCGCCGCCGACACCGAAACCAGCGCGCGGGCCGCGGCGCTGCTGGCCGGTCTGGGCGCGGGCGTGTGGAACGGGCCGGAGGATCTGCCGCGGCTGCTCGACCAGGGCGCGCGGACCTTCGAGCCGCGCCTGGAGGCCGCCGCGCGCGCCGAGTTGCTGACGCGCTGGCAACGGGCGGTGGAACGGGCGCGGGGGTGGGGGGGGTGATTTTGGATTTTGGATTTTGGATTTTGGATTGGGGGAGGGCGTGTCTGGGTGGGGTTGGCGTTGCGCAGGGTGCTGCACACGCACGAATGGGCCCTCATTCACTGGCATCGGCGCGCGCTGGTGCGCCGCGGCGCTGCACACGCGCGAATGGGCCCTCACTCCTTCCTCATTGGGGAGGGCGTTCGGCGCCTCTTCCCAGCGGGGGAGGATGGTTTAGGAGCGGACACAACACATACTCGTCGGCGGAGTCTATGGCGTTGGGACGTGCTGTTTCTTCCGCTACTCGACGAATGCTTGCCACGCAAGCTGAAATATGACCTGCCAGGGCAGACCGTCTCGACAGTGCCTGAAATGGGGTGGGCGTGAACACGGAGCAGGGCCGCCTCAACCGCCCCTGGCGTGCCTGAGCCTCATCCCCCTTCGTCAGGCCCAGATTTCCTCCGTCCGAGCTGTATTGGGCCGAAACACAGGCGCAGCCAATGCTCCGGCCCAACCGGCGAGGGGCAGTCCATCATATGGGCACGGACGGAGCGCTAGCCCCCCCGCGCCAGCACCACCGTTGCAAAGGTCGTGCCGCCGACGATCAGCGCCGTCAGCAGCAGCAGCCAGAGGGGCGTCAGCGCGCCCAGGAACGACACGCTGAACA
The DNA here is from genome assembly GCA_034431835.1 of Chloroflexaceae bacterium. GTDB lineage: Bacteria > Chloroflexota > Chloroflexia > Chloroflexales > Chloroflexaceae > JACAEO01. The sequence continues at coordinate 7,057 of DAOUDA010000186.1, forward strand.
TCGAGATCAGCACCGCGCCGGTGACGATCCAGATCGTCATGATGGCAATCAGGCGGTGAAGCGAGGTCATAGGGCAGGCCTTCCTTTCAAGTCAGGCGCATGGTACTACAATCAGACTTCGTCGCGGCGAGGTTTTCAGCAAGGAGGGGGGTGGGGAAACCGGGTTTCCCCACCCCCCTGCCTGCGGGGCGGGCAACGGTCCATAGGGAGGTGAGCCCCGCGTCGTAAAGGCGCCTTGACGTGGTACACGAAAACGTGTATACTCTCATCATCTTGTCGAAGGAGCGCACCCGTGCTAGAGTATACCCGTTGCACGATCAATGAGAGGAACCCCTAACGTGCCAACGATTACCGTTACCGTGAACGGCAAAACCCACACCAGCGAGGTTGAAGCGCGCACCTTGCTGGCGCATTACCTGCGCGAGCACCTCAACCTGACGGGCACGCACATCGGCTGCGACACCAGCCAGTGCGGCGCGTGCGTCGTGCACCTGAACGGCGACAGTGTCAAGGCATGCACCGTGCTCGCCGTGCAGGCCGATGGGGCAACGATCACCACGATTGAAGGTCTGGCCCGGAACGACGAGTTGCACCCGCTCCAGGAGGGGTTCTGGGAGCAGCACGGGCTGCAGTGCGGCTTCTGCACCCCCGGCATGATCATGGCCGCCGCCGACCTGCTGCGGCACAACCCGCATCCGTCCGACGAAGCGATCCGCCGGGGCCTGGAGGGCAACCTGTGCCGCTGCACCGGCTACGAGAACATCGTGCGCGCGGTGCGCTACGCCGCCGAGAAACTGCATGCCGCCACCAGCGCGGAGAGCGAGGTATGATTCCCTGCCCCTTTGAGTACTACGCGCCCGCCACGGTCGCCGAAGCGATTGCATTGCTGGAGCGTTTCGGCGACGAGGCCAGGATCCTCGCCGGGGGCCATTCGCTGCTCCCGGCGATGAAGCTGCGCCTTGCCGCGCCCGCCGTGCTGATTGACATCACGCGGATTGGTGAGTTGCGCAGCATCGTGATCGAGGGCGCGGTCCGCATCGGCGCCACCGCCACCTGGGCGGAGATCGAGCGCCACACGGGGCTGCGGCGCGCCATTCCGGCGCTGCCCGAAGCCGTCGAACTGATTGGCGACATCCAGGTGCGCAACCGGGGCACCCTGGGCGGCTCACTGGCCCACGCCGACCCCGCCGCCGATGCTCCCGCCGTTATCCTGGCCCTCGACGCGCGGATCGAGGCCCGCGGCCCCGCCGGCGGGCGCAGCATCCCCGCCGACGCTTTCTTCACCGATATGCTTACCACCGCGCTGGCGCACTCGGAAGTGCTCACCGCTATCGTGATCCCACCCCTGGGCGCGGGTGAAGGCGCGGCCTACGTCAAGTATCGCCACCCGGCCAGTGGCTACGCTATTGTTGGCGCTGCTGCTTATGTCAAGTTTACAGGCGGCCAGGTGAGCGCCTGCCGCGTTGCGGTTACCGGCGCCGGGCCTGTGGCCACGCGCCGGAGCGCCGCCGAGCAGGCCCTGATCGGCGGCGACGGCGCCGCCGAAGCCATTGCCGCCGCCGCCGCGCGGGCCGGCGATGGTATGGACATCCTCGGCGATCTCCACGCCAGCGAGGAGTACCGTCGGGCGATGGTCGCCGTCTACACCCGACGCGCGCTCACGGCCGCCGTTGAGCGGGCCAGGAAATCCATCTAAGCGCCTCACAACTCCGGTGTATCCGGCAGGTTAGCGTAAGGGTTCGAGAAGGGCGCGCCCCTTCCCGAACCCTTCTTCGTCCGCTTTGCGCGTCACCGGGAGAACGTGGTCCTCCCAGAGCGACGGGAGGGCATAGCCCTCCCAGTTCCTTCCATTGAGCTGCGGTGTGGGGGGAAGCGGGGTTCCCCGCGTCTCTGCGAGCTGCGTTCACCCCAGCGCCGGATGCTTGCGATGGGTAAAGATGGCGTCCACAGAAATGCCGCTGTGGATGCGCTGGATGACCTCGCCCAGCAGCGTGCTGACGCTCAAGACGGTCAACCCCGGCCAGTGTTGTTCGGGCGAGATGGGCAGCGTATCGGTGACCACCACCTCGCGCAGCCCGCACTGCTGCAGGCGCTGGGCCGCTCCACCAGCGAACACCGCATGCACGCAGCAGGCGTAGAGTTCACGGGCGCCCTCACGTTGGAGCAGGCGCGCGACCTCCAGGATCGAGCCGCCGGTGGCGATCTCATCATCAACGATCAGGCAACGTTTGCCGGTTACATCGCCGATCAGATTCAGCGCCTCGGTCGAGGTCAGCGGGCCATCACGACGCCCGAACTGCTGGGTGCGACGCTTTTCGACGATCGCCAGCGGCGCGCCGATGGCCTCGGCGAAATTGCGCCCGCGTTTGGCAAACCCGACATCGGGCGCCACGACAATCAAATCATCCCAGCCCTTGTCGGCCCAGTAGCGCACCAGCAGGGGCATGGCCGTCAACTCATCCATCGGAATGCTGAAGAAGCCCTGGATCTGCCCGGCGTGCAGATCGATCGTGAGCACCTGATGCGCGCCGGCGGCCTGGATCATGTCGGCCAGCAGACGGGCCGTAATCGGGACGCGTGGCTGGTCCTTCTTGTCGGTGCGACCATAGGCGTAGTAGGGGATGACCGCGGTGATGCGTCCCGCCGAAGCGCGCTTGCAGGCATCGAGCAGGATCAGCAACTCCATGATCCGGTCGCTCAGGTTGGGCGTCGAAAGTGATTGGACAACGAACACGTCTTTCTCACGGACGCTTTCGTTGAGTTTGACGAAGATGTTCTCATTAGCAAACTTGACGATCGTCGTATCACCCAGCGGTACGCCAACCCGTTCACAGATAGCTTGAGCTAGGGGGATGTTTCCATTGCCCGAGAAGATCCGCATTTCATCAAAGCGACTGCCCATGGCTCCTCCGTGAATACTTTCAAGCTCCGCCTACGGTCTTGCATAGGGTGGAACAGAAGTGGTTCAGGGAGGGCAAGCTCTCCCTGCGACCCTCCTGATCGTGCTCTGCGCCTGCGTGGCGCGTTTTCACCTCAGGAGGTCAATGAGCGCCTCGCGTTCGAGACGCAGGCCGGGTGGCAGGCCAGGTGTGGCCTCTTCGACCGGTTCATCGGCGATCAGCAGCGCCTGAATGGCCGGGCGCTGGAGCAGCGCAGCCAGGGCCTGCGAGAGACTCAGGGCGACGAGGCGCGGCGACCGGCCGAGGCGGTTGCGCTGGGCGAAGCCGAGGGCCGCATCGGCGCTCTGGAAGACCAGGAGCAGGCGCGGACGACGCGCTTCCCCGCTACCCGCCGTTGCGCCCGACGCATCGCCGGCGGTGCGATAGCCATAGAACCGCCGTGGTTGCACCCCACGCTCGACCAGGCGCGCCTGCAGCGCGGCCAGGGCCGCCTCGGCGGCTTCGGCGCTGAAGCCCTGCGCGCGGGCCACGTCAATGAAGCGATCGCCCTCAGACATACGTCCCTTCTGCCGGTACGCTCGTGCAATTACCGCACTCAATGAGAGGAGGGTAGGGAAAGCAGGTTTCCGCGCGCCCCTGACTGAGAAGAGGGACAGGGAGGGCTGCGCCCTCCCCGAACCCCCTCCCGCCTTGCCCAACTGGTGAAACACTACGGCAACGGGACCGGCGTCGGCACCGGCTGCACCGTCGTCGGGCGCGGCTCGCCACGGTAGAGCGCCAGGCCGAGCAACCCGAGCTGCACTTCGTCGGGTGTGCCGGCAAACTCGGGGTGGTACTCCATGCGCGCCCGCTCGAAGTACTGCACCCGATAGGCGCGGCCATCGGGCAACACTTCGTCGAACTCCTCGCTGATCGGGAAGCCGAACACCTGTGTGCCACCGTGCGACTCCCAGAACTGCAGGAAGCGCCCGCCCAGACCATGCCCTGTCTCCGGCACAAAGCGCAGATCGGGGGTACCAACAAAAAACGTCTGGCGGGCAAAGCTGCGTCCCTCGGTGAACTCTCTCCCGATCAGACCGGGCTGAACCTCAAAGGGTGTACCCGCGAATTCGGGCCAGTGCTCAAGCCGCGCCCGCTCGAACCACTGCACCTCGCGCCCATTCACCACCTCTGGAGCAGCCAGCGGCAGGCCAAAGATCCGCACGCCGCCCATCATCTCATAGTAGCCCGCAAAACGCGGCGACACCTCCGGCGGTACGTAGGCCAGGGCGCCCACGGGCGGCACGCCGGCGTTGATCTCCTTGGACGCCGGCTCCAACCCCACTGGCACGGCCCGGACCGGCGGCGGCTCTCCGGCCAGCAGCACGCGGGTGGGCGCCAGATCAACACCCCGGCCCGGCAGGCCCGTCACGCCCAGCCCGCTGAGCAACAACCACAGCAAGAGCAGGACAACGAGGCCAACCAGGAGCAGCAACCCCCACCGGAGGACCCGGTTCGTCCCCGTGGTCCGTTCGGGGCGTCTGGTGCCACTGGGGCGTCGTTCTTCGGGACGCTGATCGTTACTCTGGTTACCGCTTGACATGATGGGATACCGGTTTTCGGTCACGAACTCAAGGCGTCGCGGCTCGGAAGAACCGCCATCGCTCATGCACCCTCCTTGCCGATCTGCATCCGGATCAACTCGGCGGTCTGGTTGAGTTCATCGTGCACGGCGGTGCCCGGGCGCCAGCCGCGCACGGCGTGGTCGCCTTCCCAGCGGGGGATGACGTGCACATGATAGTGGAACACAACCTGACCGGCGGCGGCGCCGTTGTTCTGGATGATATTGAAGCCATCGGGCTGGAGCGCGGCCTTGATCCCTCGGGCGACGATCTGCGTAGTGCGCGCCACCGCTGCCACCAACTCCGGCGGCAGATCGAGGAGATCGGGGTATTCCTCCTTACAGATCACCAGTGTATGCCCACGCGACGCCGGGTTGATGTCCAGAAACGCCAGGGTCAGGTCGTCCTCGTACACTTTGGCGGCGGGTAGTTCACCCCTGACGATCCGCGAGAAGACCGAGGCCATAGCTTATCTCCTCTCCGCAAAGTCCCCTTGATGATGTGCTCTTACGGCCTGACCACACCAGTGGAATCAAAGAGGATGTTCCTGGGAGGGCGCGGCCCTCCCGAACCCTCCCCCGCCAGCGTGGGAGGGCTGCGCCCTCCCGGACCCCCGGGCGGGGGTGCGGGGAAACCAGGTTTCCCCGGATGCAAGCGCAACCCACGGCTCAAATCTTGACCCCTGCCTCCTCCACGGTCTCCCGTGCGGCTTCGCCGTGCTCGTCCATCCGGTAGCGGCGACCGAACCAGGCCAGGGCGATCACCCCCAGCAAGACGCCGAACCAGAGGGTGCAAAAGCGGATGATAATCGTCGCCGTGGTAGCGGTGCTCGCGGCCAGGCCAACGATCGCTACCAGCAGGCCCACACTGCTCGCCTCGCTCACTCCCAGCCCGCCCGGCAGAAAGGAGACCAACCCGAACAGGGTGCTCGCCGCGAAGATAAAGGTCGCCTGCAGGAGCAACAGGGGCGTGCCCGCCGCGCCAACGCCCACCAGCACAAAGTAGAAGGCCAGGCACTCGAAGCCCCAGGAGACGACGCTGATCAGCGTGGCAACGAGCAAGACGCGCCATTCCAGCAACTGCTGCGTGCTGGCATACATCGTGTGCAGGCGGGGGGCGATCTTCGAGCCGAAGGGCAACCGGGCCGTGCCGTCGATCAACCCCAGGGCGAGGCGGCGGTGCTGGAGCACCAGTATCCCGCCACATGCCGCCACCACCAGCACCACAAAGGCAAACCGCGCTGGCGGATAGAGCATCAGACCAGCGGCCATCAGCAACAGCATCGCCAGGCCGTCGGTGAGCCGTTCGGCCAGCACCACCGGCGCCGAGCGACTCACCGCCGCACCGTTCACCCGTTTGAGCAGCACCGACTTGAACACCTCCCCGAGTTTGCCGGGGGTAACCGACATCACCAGACCGGCGGTGAAGATCAAGCCGCTGTCCAGGCGACCGACCCCGTGGCCCAGACCCAGCCGGCGCAGGTAGTACTCCCACTTCAGCCAGCGCAGCAGGTAGTTAAGGGCGGTGAGACCGAGGATGAGGGGCAACCATGCCCAGCGAAACGCGCCCAGATCGCGCCAGACCGCGCTGGCATCGCTGACCAGGCCCATGACGATCACCACTGCCAGGCCAAGCAGCAGTGAGGCGAGGAGTTTGCCTTGCAGGGTGCGTAACGACATAGCCTGCCCTGGTTCTATGACGGGCACTGTGGCGATTATACAGCCCGCTCCGCAGAAGCGCAAAGCGAGGGGTGCCACCTGCGTGTATGCAAGCTGTCTAAAGCCCTCCACGCCCTCTGCGGCGCGGACCTGTTCGGTAGATGTCGCACTATCGTTCCACCTGCGTGTTATAATATTTACCGTAACGCATGCAAGCTGTCTGAAGCCCTCCACGCCCTCTACGGCGCGCACGTGCCAGACAGATGTGAACCCTATTGCGTTCCGCGTTGTCCGATGACGTTCTGGGAGGGCTTTGCCCTCTCCTCAAACGGCGAACCACGTATCTATGGTTAGGACGTCAGCTCGTCGGCGAGGCAACTTCGTAGATTAAACTCCGATGCGCAGCGCCGGTTAGCTCTACGTTAGGACGTCAGATAGGAAAGGATTGACATGAGTCATAGCGGACAACCATTGGCAGAGGTCTTCGGTCACCTGGTCACCGATCAAACAGATACGGCGAAACGGTATCGTTCTCTTCGTCTCTGTCCCTTCAACAACAAGGTGCCGAATTGCACAAAGGACAAGGCAAAGAATCCCCTTGGCGTGTGCAGCATCTATCA
>DAOUDA010000187.1:0-9540 GCA_034431835.1 Chloroflexaceae bacterium
CGATCGGCGTTACCCGCTCGTACCACTGCAGCGCGGCGCTCCGGCGCGGCTGGCACCCTTGCCCGTCGGCGTGGGCTGGTGCCGCTTTCCGCCCTGGGCATCGCGCGCCTCATTCGCGCTCCCCGCCTCTCCAGGCGCCAGCGGCGGCCGAAGCGGGGCCAGCGACAGGGAGTACTGGCCCGTCACGGCCCCGCCGGTCACGACCAGGGCCAGCGTCACCCAGAACATCATCAGGGTCGAAACGATGGGAATGCCGGTCAGCCCTTCGACCTCGTGGGCGACGATGGCGCTCAGACAGGCGATCCAGAACACCTGCCAGCGCCACTCGCCGCTGGCGCGCATCAGGCGCCAGCTCAGCGCCACGGCGCTGAACACCAGGAACAGGTAGCTCACCAACCCGAGCAGCCCCCTGGTCACCAGTTCGTCGAGCAGGGCCTGGTGCGAGCGATCCGGCGAGGCCCCGCGGGCCTCGACATTCGCCAGCGAGGGCGGATAGAAGCGGTTGAAGGCCACGAACATGCTCTCCGGCCCCCACCCGACGAGCATGCGCCCCCAGTCGCTGGTGATCAGCGCCACCGCCCCCCCGGCGTGCTCGTCGCCGAACCAGATTAAGCGGCGCACCAGACCGGTGCCCCGGTCCACTTCCAACAAGCGCCCCATCCGCCCCAGGTAGGGAACCTCGCGCAGTTGTTGCATGAACGGGGCCTGGGACAGGTTGAAGACGAGCAAGAAGATCGCCCCCAGTGCTGCCGCGGTGATCCAGCCGATCAGCAGCGCGCGCAGGCGCCGCAACTGGACGCTATTGCCCGCAACCCGCGCCTGGCGCATGGCCTGCCACAGCAACAGCGAACAGAAGACGAACAGCCCGGCGCCCAGCCCCAGCCAGGGACCACGGCTCTGGGTGAAGAAGATCGCCGCCAGCAGCGCCACGACGACGACGCCGGCCTCGGCGGCCAGCCAGCGGCGCCACAGGCGCGAGGGCTGCTCCGGCAGGCGTGGCAGGGCATGGGCCAGGGTGTAGGCGCCCAGCGCCATCAGCACCCCCAGGGCCAGCCAGAGCCACCAGTCGAGCGCGCGCCCTCCCGTGCTCGGGCTCACAAAGACCTGCAATCCGGCGCTGGCCGTGGCCGCGAACTGCGCCCCCAGGGCGAGCAGGTAGCCGAACAGCAGCAGCAGCGGCCACCAGGGCAGCCGCCTCCCCGCCCGTTCGTAGCCGATCGTCAACAGCCACCACAGGGCCGTCGCGCAGACCACTGCGCCCGGCAGGGCCCACCAGTAGCGAAAATCAACCGTGCGAACCGCGGCCCCGAACTTGATCAGCGCCAGCACCAGCAGCAGCCCGGCGCCGAACAGCAGCGCCCGGGTGAGCGCCCAGAGCCACTCGTTGCGCGCGTGGGCTGACACAGGGGCCGTTCGCGCGGCGCTGCTCTCGGTCACCAGCCGGTAGAGCGCCAGGGGCACGACCATGATCATATAAGCCGCGACAAAGATCGAGTTGCCCATGGTCGAAGCCACGCGGGTGATCACGTCGCCGCGCCAGGGCAGCGGATCGAGCCCCAGGTGTTGCAAGACCCCGTAGCCGGCCACGGCGAACCCCGCGGCCATGCTCACGGTGATGACACGCTCGGTCTGCTCCGCGCGGTGCAGGGTGACGACCATCGCCACGAAAAGGGCGATGTAGGACAGATGGGTCAGCGTGCCCTGCATGCGCTGGTAGGAACCCCAGAAACTGATGCCGGGGACGATCGAAACCGCCGTGGCGAGAAGGTAGACCAGGGCATAGAACAGGACCGGCACGGCCAGGGGCAGGGCGGCGACGCGCCGCCACAGTGGAGGGGCGTTTGCCGGCGGCGTAAGATTGGCGGGGCGCGGTTCACGGGAGACCAGGGCGTCGAGCCAGCGGATGAGCACCGCCGCGATGGCGATCAGCGCCAGCGAGCGGAGGAGCGCGGCTTTGTCCGGCTCGAAGTGGCGCGCCGAATAGAGATTGAAGACGATCGGCACCATGGTCAGCGCGAGTACCCAGCAGGCTTCGGTTACCCGCGCGGACCATCGGCCGATCGTTGTCTGGGGTGGCATCATAACCAGAAGGGAGCGCAACGGCCAACGAGCGGGCGGGGCCGTTCGCGCGGGTGACTAGACAGAGGCGACGCCGCTGCGCTGGCTGCCTCCCGGCTCGGCGGGCTGCCCCTGGCGCCGGTGTTTCCAGTGCGCCACGCGCGTAAGGATGTCGCGCGCATTGGCCCGACTGTGTTCACTGGGGGCGCCATCGAGCATGGCGGCAATTTCATCAATGCGCTGGCTCTCGTCAAGGTGGATAACGCTGGTGCGGGTGCGTTCACCAGCGATCTCCTTGCAAATGTGAAAGTGCGTGTCAGCGAACGCGGCCACCTGCGGCAGGTGGGTGATGCAGATAACCTGATGGTTCTCGGTGATCGTCCAGAGCCGCTGCCCTACAACATGGCCGGCGCGACCGCCGACCCCGACGTCAATCTCGTCAAAAATCAGCGTAGCCACCTCGTCCACGCGTGAGAGGATGGACTTCAGTGCCAGCAGCAGGCGCGCGCTTTCGCCGCCCGAGGCGATCTTTGCCAGCGGTTTGAGCGGCTCGCCGGGGTTGGGGGCAATGAGAAACTCGACCCGGTCAATCCCGGTCCGGTCACAGGCGAGGCGCTTGCCGTCCAGTGGCACGCCATCGGGATCATCGGCATGCTGCACCTGGACCGCGAAGCGCACATTGGGCATGGCCAGGTCGGTCATGGCCTGCTCGATCTGCCGCGCGAGCTCATCTCCAACCAGGCGACGGCGACGCGACAGTTCACCAGCCAGTTCAGCCAGTTCCGCGAGGGCCGCGGATTCTTGCTGAAGCAGGCCCGCGATATGCTCCTCGCTATGAGTCAGCTTTTCAATCTCCGCCTCGGCGCTGGCGGCGCGGGCAATCACCTGGGCCAGATCGCCGCCGTACTTGCGTTGGAGATCGCGTAGCACGGTCAGGCGATCCTCGATCGCCTCGAGGCGCCCGGGTTCAAAATCAAGGCCAAGGCGGTAACCGCGCACCGCCGCGGCCAGATCCTCCAGTTGGTAGTGCAGATCGCTGGCCATACCGGCCATAGCCGTCATCGCGGGGTCAAAGCGGGCCAGTTCCTCGAGGTTGGCGGCGACGCGCGCCATCGCCTCTACCACCGAGGGCGCGGCGGACCGACCGCTTTCGCGCCCCTCGTAGAGGGTAGCATAGACATCGTTGGCCAGGCCCGTAATACGCGCCGCGTTCTGCATCACCGCCCGTTCGCGCAGCAATTCGCCCTCTTCCTCAGGGCGCGGTCGGGCGGCGCGCACGTCCTCCAGCAGATAGCGCAGTTCCTCGATGCGCTGCTGGCGGCGGGCCTCGCCGCGACGCAACTCGGCGAGTTCCTCGCGCAGCGCGCGCAGGCGGGCCACCTGGGCCGACACCTGCTCGCGTAGCGCAAGCAGATCACCGAAGCGGTCGAGCAGATCGAGGTGGGTGCGGGTATTGAACAACGACAGCCCTTCGTGCTGCCCATGGATGTCGAGCAGCCGCCCGCCAATCTCGCGGAGCACGTTCAGACTCACGGCCTGCCGGTTCACCCGGGCCACGCTCCGGCCCGTCTCGGCGCTGATCTCGCGGGTGAGGATCACCTGCTCTTCGCCGTCGTCGAGCAGACCGTAATCCTGGAGCAGGGGCAGCACTCGCGGACAATCCTCGAGGCCAAAGACGCCCTCGACGCGCGCGCGGGGGCAACCGGCGCGCACAAATGAAGGATCGGCCTTCTCACCGCGCAGCGTCCCCAGCGCGTCGATGATAATCGACTTTCCCGCGCCGGTCTCCCCGGTGAGCACGTTAAAGCCGGCGTCGAAACGCAGGTGCAGCCAATCGATGATCGCAAAGTCGCTGATCTGCAACTCAAGCAGCATAGGCCGGGCGGAAGCGAACATACGAGCGTGATTCTCGCCACGCTGTGCATTATACCACAGCCGCTCGCGGCGGGGGAATGCCTCCGCGGTGGCGGGCAGGGCCGGTGCAACCCCCACCTCCGGCGGGGGGATTGGGGCGACGTGGCCGCCCGATACGGTCATGGTTCGTTGGTTCTGGCGGCTACACCGCCAGAACCAACGAACAACCTGGGTTTTGGGCCGAGCCCCAAAAACGTTGCAACGGCCCTCTGTAGATATACCGCATTCACCTACCCCAGGGTTGCGGGAGCGTAGCCTTCCCACGCCGCTGCCATAGAGGCGGGGATGTGACACATCCGGCAAGCAAATCCGACCAAAGTCGGATAGCGCAGTGCGTCAAAATCTGTTATACTGTACGTATCGGTTCGGCGACGACGCGACAGACGCGCCGGGCCATTCCCCTCTTTATCCCCCCTGTCGCTCCCCTCACTTACCCCCAGCGGCTGCCTTGCGGCAGCCGCTCGCCACATGGCGCGGCAGGTTGTGACGATGCCGTTATCAACCCCCTAGCGCAAGTGCGCCGAAGTCGTTATACTATAGCTCATGCTCCCACCGGGCGCGATTATGTGGAAAGTTCCCATCGCCATACGCCATTGCAACGGTGGAGCAAGCGACTGGCGAGGAGGTAGGGTGTGCTAAAGCCGGAAGAACTTCCGTCGACTCTGGAAGGTTGTACCCAGCGTGAGTATGAGCAGCTTCGGCGCGAGCTCGCCGAGGCCCACGCGCTGAACCGCGGGTTGCGGCGTCAACTCGAAAAGGCGCTCTCGGCTGCCAATGAAGCGCAGCGTGCCCACGCCAAGATGGTCGCCACCCTGACGGAGACGATGCGTGAGAACACCTCCCTCGCCCACGAACGCGACATCTGGCGCGCCCGCGCCCAGCGCCTCGAAGCCGGGATGGCGCCCGAGCCCCATGTCCTGCAGCGGGTCCTCGATATCAGCAGTCTGGCAGGGCAACTCAGCGAAGATGAGATCAACGCCATCCGCAAAGCTATGGCGCGCCTGCATCACCCCGATGTCGGGGGCGACCCCGAGCGTATGAAGGCCTGGAACGCCGCCCTCGATCGGATCTGCGGCTCGTAGCGTCTGGAAGAGAGGAAGACCCGGGGCCGCCGCAGCCCGGCGCTCGCGCGGCCTTTGCGGTTATTGATCGGCGGACTCGAGCTCCTCACTCAGCCCGGCGCGGAGTTTCTCCAGCAGCACCCGTAGTTGTTGCTGCTCCGCCGGCTCAAGCAGGCCCATGCGCCGCTCCACCGCAGCGTCATGCAAGCGCACAGCCTCATCGCGCAACGCCAGGCCGCGCGGCGTCAGCAGCAGACGCTGGGCCCGCCGATCGTCGGGGTCGGGCGTCCGCCGTACCAGCCCGTGCGCCTCCAGGCGATCGACCAGGCGCGTGATCGTGCTCTTCACGCAGAGCAATTCCGCGCCGATGTCGGTCAAACGTCGGCCCTGGGCCGTGTCGAGACGCTGGAGCACCGAAAATTCCAGCGGCGAAAGGTTGACCTTCTGGAGCACACGCCGATCGCCATCATCGAGAAGAACGTAAATGTCGTGAATGAGCCGGTGCTGCTCGTGGGCAATCGAGGGCGCTACGGGTGGGGACATAGGCTTAACCCTCGGCAGTGCAATAGTTGCAGTTGCAAGCGATTATAGGGAGCCCGATCCGGCGCGTCAAGGCGTGGAACGGCAACCAACAGTTGACACTGCTCCTCGTGACAGGTAGAATGGAGAGGCGTTTTCGGAAGAATTGGTGAGATTTAGATAGGTTTACGGGGGAGCTAGAAGGGTACGGGGATGGTGCAACTGGCCGGGTTCTGGATGGCCCTCGCCACGTTTCTGGGGATCTGGTGGGGACACGTTGGCGTGCGCTGGCTTGAGGCCCACAGCACGCGGATCGGGCCGCCGGCGCTGATCCTGACGATCGCCGGGCTGGGGCTGAACCTCTACGCCCTCTTCGCCCCCTCGCTTACCCTGGCGGGCGTCAGCAGCATCGTTGGCGTGACCTTGCTGTGGGACGCCTTCGAGTTGTTCCGGCAGGCAAAACGGGTGCGCAAAGGGCACGCGCCGGCCAATCCCGCCAACCCGCGCCACGCCGCCTACCTGGCCGCCGGTGGTTCGGCCACCACGGCCGACCTGCTTGACCGTGAGCCGACCGGTCGCCCCGTTACGCCACAACCATCGCCGTGGCGCCCAACTGAGCGCCCGTCGGACGTTTATCGCCCATCTTCGGCCAGCACCGACTGAAGGGAGCGCCAGCCAATGCACTGGGGTGGAATTGCCCTCGGCCTGTTCAGTTTCGGCATTATCGGCTTCGGCTTCTTCTGGGTCATCCGCATGGAGTACCACCTCGGCTATCTCTGGTGGCCCTACCCTCTGGCCCTCGGCGTGCTGTTGATCCTCGGGTCGCTCTTCATTGCCAATCCTGGCTGGTCGGCCCTCCTCGGCATCACTGGCGCATCGTTCATCTGGGGCGCCACCGAGTTAAAGGAGCAGGCCGTGCGGGCCGAGCTTGGCTGGTTCAAGTTCAACCCGCGCCGTAAGCCCGATCCGCCGTTCGCCGATCTGATCCGCAAGATCAAGGCCCCACATCTCTGAGGTGCAACGAGACCATGGACGGGAGGGTTTGGGAGGGCGAAGCCCTCTCAACGACATCCTTGCTCAAGCGCGCGTTGCGACGCCGGGCCACTGCGCGCCGCAACGCAATTGACGATCACGCCGAGCGCAGCGCGGTGATCTGCGCCCGGCTCGCCGCCCTGCCGATCTTTCAGGCTGCCGCTGCTATCCACTGTTACCTGGCCATTCGCTCCGAAGTGGACACCCGCTTCCTGATCGACGCTGCACTGGCCGCGGGCAAAGCCGTGGCCGTGCCTGTGGTGGGCGACGACCATCACCTCGATCATAGCTGGATCGACCGGCTTGACACCGAGGCGTTTGTCATCGGTCCCCACGGCACCCTGCAGCCACGCGCTATGCGCCCCGCCGCGCCCGGAAGTTGGGACCTGACCGTGACGCCCTTGCTGGCCTTCGACCGCGCGGGCTACCGCCTCGGGTACGGCAAGGGCCACTACGATCGCTTGCTGGCGCAGACGCGCGGCGTGAGCATCGGGGTGGCCTTCGCCGTTCAGGAAGAGCCCTGCCTTCCGCACGAGCCCCATGACGTGCCCCTGGACATCATCGTTACTGAGTACGACATCATTCTACGACGCCCCGGCGCGGCTACGGCCCTCCGCGACGGTCAGGGATAGACCTCTGACTACGGCGCCCAGGCCAGGCCCGAGTCGGCGTCAATCCCCAGACCGCTGGTCAACCGGCGCGATCGACCGGCAGACAGCGCGCCGCCGGGTTCTTTACTCAGTTCGGCGATCCAGAGGTCAAAGCCCGGCTCTCCCGGAGCAATCGCCAGAAACGCCAGCAGGCGCCCATCGGGTGAGACCACCGGCGCACGCGCCGCGCCCTGATCGGTGAGCCGCACCGGAGCGCCTCCAGTTACGGGGAGCGCAAAGATATCGGTGCGCCCGTTCTGGGGCGCGGCAAACACAAGCCAGCCCCCATCGGGCGAGAGGGCCGGATCATAACTGCCCTCGGGGGCCCCTGTGAGGGCCTCGACGCGCCCGCTGACCAGATCGAGGCGGTACAACTCCTGGCGTCCGGTTGGGCCGCTACCGGCAAGGGTAACGATCAGTCCTGTCCCATCGGCAAGAAACACGCTGCGCCCCACACTGACCTCACCATCGCCATAGGCCGGCAGCGGCGCGCCAGGGCCCACCGGCAACAGCATCAACTCCAGGGTGGCGTCGGCCAGGGGATCGCCGGCGGGTGGCCGGGTCTGCATCGCTACCGCCACACGCATGCCGTCGGGCGACCAGGCGGGGTAAAAGGCCCAGCGACTCTCGGCGACGCGGGCCAGGCTGTTTGGGGACGCCTGCGAGCCATTGTCGGTGAGGCGGGTCAGGGGTTGCCCCGCGCCATCGGCCAGCCACACGTCGCTGAAGCTGTTGTCGCGCACGACGTAGGCGATGCGCTCGCCCGCCGGATCCCAGGCGGGCTGGAACGCCGCGCCAGCGCCGAGCAACGGCGCGGCCTCGCGCCCACGCCACTGCCAGATCACCCCCTGGCGCACGAACAACAACCGGCCGGGCAAGGCATCACCACGCACCGCCGGGTTCGCGCCTGACGCTTCAGGGCGGTCCGCCCCTCTGCTACAACCACCGCTGAACAGCGCCAGCGGCAGAATCAGCAACATCGCCACTATTGTCGTGTACAACCTGTGCATGGGGGAGAGTTTGAGAGGGCTGCGCCCTTCCAGGATAACGCTGCTTCGTTCCGTCGTTGAGCGAGAGGGTGCGACGGCTGGCCCCCCGCCCCGTTGCAGGGCCGAAGCATCTGCCGCGCCAACGCTTTGGCCCTACAACGCCTGGGCAGGGTACTAGAAACGACCGGAGCGCCACGCGAGGCGACCCCTGCGGCTCGGCGGCGACGCCTCCAGTGCGGGCTTCTGCTGGAGCAGATCCTCGGGCAAATCGGGCGGCAACAGGGCGCGCAGGGCGCCCGGGGCCACCTCGAAGGTCATCGGCGTGAAGCCGATCGGATCGCCGTCCACCTGCACCGGCAGGGGCGGCCTGGCGGCCACCGTGAGCACCCGCGCGCGGTAGTACTGGATCTCCGGATCGTGGCCCTGGCGGCGACCAAGAATGGCGAAGAAGCTGCGCAGGGCGCTGAGGCCATTTTCGCCCTTGATAACGCACACATCAAGCAAGCCGTCATTGATGCAGGCGCGATGGGTGATTTTCACCAATCCGCCATAGAGTTGGGTATTCCCCACCACCACCATCAACACACGGCCGCGGAGCGGACGCCCATCGAGCGTCAGGCGCGCCCGGGCCCCACGCACGCTGAGCACCTGTTCGATTCCCCGCCACACGTAGGCCAGGGCGCCAAAGCGACGCTTCTCGGCAGGGCGCACGCCGGCAGTGATGGCCGCATCAAAGCCGATGCCCGCCATAAGCAGAAAATAGCGATTGCCGGCGCGGCCCAGGTCGATCGGGTAGGGCTCCCAGTCAAGGATCGCCGCGGCGGCGGCGCGAGGTTGCAGGGGCAGGCGCAACTCGCGCGCCCAGACGTTCATGGTCCCCAGGGGCAGCGGGGCCAGCGCCGTGCGTGAACCGACCAGGCCATTGATCACTTCGTTGATCGTCCCATCGCCTCCAGCGGCTACCACCAGGTCGAAGCCCCGCTCGGCCGCCAGGCGGGCGAGGCGCTGCCCATCGCCCGCGGCGAGGGTTGGCTGCACCTCAACCTGCCACCCGGCTTCGCGCCAGACGGCTGCGGCAGCGGCCAGTTCGCTTTCCAGCGCTTCGGCCTGGCCCGCGCTCGGGTTAAACACGAGCATTGTGCGCATAGTTTCGCCGTAGAGCCGGCAGAACAACGTGTGGCAGTATACCATACGCTTTCGCCGTTTGTAGCGTTGGGCCCTCTCGACGCAGGGCTGATGCAAAGTCAGTTCCGGAAGAGGAGCCGATCACTGGCAGCGGCCATCGACCGCTGAAAGGCGGCAAGGTTGCTCAAGCCA
>DAOUDA010000188.1:0-3660 GCA_034431835.1 Chloroflexaceae bacterium
GAACTGCCTGGCCCCTATCCCGGGGTCAACATGACGGTGCATCGCAATCCGAAGTCGGATATTCTATCCGAACGTTACATACCCCAGTAAGGTGGTGGGGGTGGGGGCGAAAGGTTTTTCGCCCCTACGGCTACGGCTGCGGCGTTGACAGGCTTTTCTTCCCCGCATACAATCGGCCCCGATGAACACCGCCGGTCAGCGTCTCCTTCTGCTGCTGCTTCTCGACCTGCTGCTGCTTGTGGCCCTGGCCGCCGTGGTCTGGGCCGATAACGCGGCCAATCGCGGTATTACCTTCACGCCCGATCCGCGCCCGATCCCCTTCGCGGGGGGGCCGGTGCTGGGCGTGAATCTGTTCAATATCCACCTCGAACCCGATCCCGAAGCGGTGCGGCGCTCCTTTGCCCTGGCCCGCGACCTGGGGGCGCGCTACGCACGGATGCAGGTTCCGTGGGAGGACATCGAGATCCACGGGCGCGGCGATTTCGAGGATCGGCGCAACCTGGCGACGGTCGGCGCGGTGTCTGCCTGGGCGAAGTACGACCGTCTGGCCGCCGAAGCCAGCGCCGCGGGAGTCGAGTTGATCTGGCGCCTGGAGCGCCCGCCTCCGTGGGCCCGTGAGCGGGCCGCCGCCTCGCCCTACTTTCAGGCGGGTCTGGAGCGCGACGGCAATTCCACCGGCCCTCCCGACGATTTTGCCGACTACGCGGCCTTCGTGCGCGCCGTGGTCGAGCGGTACGATGGCGATGGCATGGACGACGCTCCCGGCAGCCCGGTGGTGCGCCACTTCCAACTCTGGAACGAGCCCAATCTGAAGAACGAGTGGAACTGGGAGACGCCCCGCCCCGAGGATTTTGTGGAACTGTTGCGGGCGGGCGCCACTGCCGCGCGCGCGGCCAACCCCGCGGCGGTGATCCTCTTTCCCGGTCTGGCGCCCACCGATGGGCTCGACGATCGCGCCCCGATGACCGAACTGGAGTACCTCGACCGGGTTTACAAAGCCGGTGGCGCGGCCTACTTCGACGTGATGGCCGCGCAGAACTACGGCCTGGGCCAGCCGCCCGACGAGCACCGCTACGTGTTTCTGCGGGGACGGGACAACTGGAACTGGGGCCGCCCGGTTGATACGCGCAACGACGTGAGCCGGATCGTGCTGCTGCGCGAGGTGATGGAGCGCAACGGCGACGCCGGGACGGCGATCTGGGTGACCGAGTCTGGCTGGAACGCCGCTCCGGAGCAGGTTCCTGCCGGGCGGCGCTACACCTGGGGCGCGCCGGTGAGTGAGGAGACCAAGGGGCGCTACCTGGTCGGCCACATGGAGCGCGCCCGCACCGAGTGGCCCTGGATAGGGGTGATGAACGTCTGGATGCTGCGCTACGGCGGCTACGCCGAGCCGGCCCCTGACGATCCCACGCCCTACTTCGCCCTGGTGACGCGGGACTGGCAGCCGCTGCCCGCCTTCGAGGCCCTGGCGGCCTACACCCGCGCCCCCGCCCGTGCCGGGGTTGGCGCGCACCCCTGGGCGCACCCGGCGGTTGAGGCATTACCCGATGGCTGGCGCATCCGTTTCAGCGGGGCGCGCCTCACTCTCCTCGGCAACCTGCCGACGCCGCTCGTCGCCACCCTTGACGGAGCGGAGGTGACCCTGGCGCCGGGCGAACTGGACGGGTTGCCGGCCCTTGTCACACCGGCTCTTCCCAACGGTGAGCATACGCTGGAGGCGCGCGGGGCGAGCGCGCCGGAACGCTTCATTGTCGAGCGGGCGCGCCCCCGGGGCTGGCTGTGGGACTATGGCCCCCTGGCGCTGATCGTGGCGCTGATGGTCAGCATGGGCGTCACGCTGCGCCTGGCCTTCCCGGCGACCGCGGGCGTCTTGAGGCGGCTGCGGGCGGTGCAGCGGCGCGCCGAGGGCAGCCCGCGCCTCGCCGACCGGCTCATACAGCCCGACAGTCTGACCATCGCCGGCATGCTGGTGGCCGCGCTGATTGCCTACCGCGCCTCGCCGCAACTGCCGCTGACCCTGTTGGGGCTGGCGCTCTTCGGGGCGCTGGCCCTGGCGCGTCCCGATCTGGGCCTGCTGTTGGTCCCGCTCACCGTGCCGTTCTACTTTATCCCTAAAGGCATCTTTGATGCCCGATTCGGTATCCGTGAGAGCGGTCTGTACCTGCCGCTGCACGAAATCCTGCTCCTCATCGCCGGTGCTGGCGTGGTCGTGCGGTGGGTGGGAACAGAGCCGTGGCAACGAGGGCGCCCGCGGGCGGGCGGCGCTACCGCCTGGGTGGTGGAACTGGCGCCGATCGGGCTGTTTCTGGCGGCGGCAGGGTGGGGCGTGTACATCGCCGAGGCGCGTAGCCTGGCCCTGCGCGAGTTCCGCTGGACGGTGCTCGGACCGCTGCTCTTCGTGGGGTTGGCCTGGCTCGCGGGGTCGCGTCTGGCCCATGGCAGCCCCAGGGTCTACTGGCGGAAGGTGCTGTGGTTCTGGCTGGCGGGTGGGGCGGTGGCGGGATTGGTGGGGCTGTTGCAGTTTGTCGGGCTGAACCTGGCGCCGCTCTTTGGCGAAAAGGCCGGCTTCGGCGAAGATCGCTTGCTGGTGGAGGGCGTGCAGCGGGTGGCGGGGTTGTACGGACATCCGAACAACCTGGGGCTGGCCATGGGGCGCCACTGGCCGGTGGCAGCGGCGCTGGCCCTCGGGACCTTCTGGGGGGCGGCCAGCCGTGGTGAGGGGCTGCGCCAGGCGTGGCCGGCGGCGCTGGTGGCGACGCTGTGCGCGGGTGGCCTGCTGGTCTCCTTCTCGCGGGGGGCCTACCTGGGGGCGCTGGTGGCCGCGGGCCTCCTGGCGGCCCTGCTGCTGCCGCGCTCATTCTGGCGCGACCGGCGCGCGCACCTCGCGCTGGGGGCGCTCGGCGGCGCGGCATTGCTGGCCCTGCTCGTCGCCGTGGCCCTGGACATCGAACGCTTCAACCCGGTCGGGGCCAGCGGCGCGGTGCGTTTGAAGACCTGGGCGTCGGCGCTGGCGATGCTGCGCGACCATCCTCTGGGCATCGGGCTGGACCAGTTCGGGCAGTTCTACCCGGCCTACATTGCCCCGGAGCTGGCCGGCACCAGCGAGATCAACACCTCGCACCCCCACAACCTGTTCCTGGACATCGCCCTGCGCATGGGGCCCGTGGGGCTGGTCGCCTTTGCCTGGCTAATCTTCCGTTTCTACCGCGACGTCCGGGTCTGTCCGAGCGCCAGCGCCGCGCTCTGCGCTGGCCTCATCGCCGCCATGAGCGCGGCGCTGGCGCATGGCCTGGTGGACCAGTTCTACTTCTGGCCGGATCTGGCCTTTGCATTCTGGATCATGGTGGTGTTGGCGCGGGATAACTAGCGAAAAAGGGGGAGACCGGGTTTCCCCATACCCCTGCCCGTGGGAGGGCAAAGCTGCGACTATGTCTGGTACGAACACGGGAAAACCGGATTATCCCGACCCTCTGCCCGATGGGAAGGCCCGGGCGGCCCCGACGCCGGTTGAAGGGAGGCGGGGAAAGCAGGTTTCCCCGCGCCCTGGCCCTCCAGGGAAACCGTTTTTCCCCAGGGCTGATGCAAAGTCAGTTCCGGAAGAGGAGCCGATCACTGGCAGCGGCCATCGACCGCTGAAAGGCGGCAAGGTTGCTCAAGCCA
>DAOUDA010000189.1:0-5216 GCA_034431835.1 Chloroflexaceae bacterium
AGGGGGGTCAGGACAGGCCGAGCCGCCATCGCCATCACTGAGGCGGCGATCAGGGTCAGCATCAGTTTTGCGTACCAATCGAGTTTCATCGGGTTCCTCCTTTCCAGTTGGGTACAAGGTATGACGATCTCATGACCCTTCTTCGCATTGCTGAGTACTCGAACCGTGCGCGCGAAACCCTGCGCCAATTCCTCGCCGGAAAGGAGGATATCCTGACCCGTCCATTCGAGACGACGTCGAATTACAACACGATCGCCGGCCTCCTGGCTCACTCGGCGGGGGCGGAGGAGCGCTGGCTGACCAGACTACAGGGTCTGGCGGCCGGAGAGAGGCTTGAGGTCAGGCTATCGGCCGCTCCCCTAACCGTGTGGCAAGAGTGGGATCGGATCCGAGCCGCCACCATGGGCTTTCTTGCGGGCGCAGACGAAGCCCGCCTTGACTCAGAAGTGCAGTTCGAGCTCGCCCAATGGCAGGCCAGGGCGACGCTCAAGACGCGAGAGATCCTTTTTCACGTGTTCAACCACGAAAATTATCACCGAGGTCAGATCTCGATGGCCTTGCAGCAATTCGGGGAGGACCCCCCAAACTTCGACTATGCTCTTCTCATGACCGACTCAGCCCGGTAAGGGCATCGGCCAAAATACGAGCCCTTATCACTCATGAACGCCCGCGAACTTAGGCATTGTTTCTTCGAGTTCTTCAAATCGAAGGACCACCTCGTCCATCCCTCCGCTCCGCTAATCCCGATTGACGTCACCGGAAAGATGGACGAGACCCTGCTTTTTACTGGCGCAGGAATGGTTCAGTTCAAACCGTACTTTAGAGGCCTGGCGACGCCTCCCCACAAGAGGCTCGTGGATAGTCAGAAGTGCGTTCGCG
Organism: Chloroflexaceae bacterium; assembly: GCA_034431835.1. Taxonomy (GTDB): domain Bacteria; phylum Chloroflexota; class Chloroflexia; order Chloroflexales; family Chloroflexaceae; genus JACAEO01. The sequence goes on from DAOUDA010000189.1 coordinate 880, forward strand.
CGGTCGACATCGAGGAGGTTGGAAATCCTTCGCATCTCACCTTCTTCGAGATGCTGGGCAACTTCTCGTTCGGCGATTATTTTAAGGCCGAGGCCATTCGCTTCGCCTGGGAACTGCTGGTCGAGGAGTTCGGCCTGCCCGTCGAACGGCTCTGGTTCACGGTCTTCGAGGGCGACGCGGAGATCCCCGCCGATGATGAGGCCGCGAAGCTGTGGGAGGCCGTCGGCGCCGATCCGTCGCGCATCCTGCGCTTCGGGCGCAAGGATAATTTCTGGGTCATGGGCGATACTGGCCCCTGCGGCCCCAACTCGGAGATCACCTGCTACATCGGCGATGATCTGTCGCGCATGCGCGCCGAGGGCGTCAATTCCGACGATCCGGACTATGTCGAGATCTGGAACCTGGTGTTTATGCAGTACGACCGGGCGACGATGCGGCGCCTGGCGGCCCAGTCGGTGGATACGGGGATGGGCCTCGAGCGTATGGCGATGGTGCTCCAGGGGGTCCATTCGACCTACGAGACCGATCTGCTGGCGACGATCATCCAGCGGGTGATCGCCGCCCGCGGCGGCGATGAGGCCCACTACCGGGCCAATCTGGCGCCCTACCGCGCCATCGCCGACCATAGCCGCGCCACGGCCTTTTTGATTGCCGATGGGGTGCTGCCGGGCAACAGCGGGCGCTCCTATGTGCTGCGCCGCATCCTGCGCCGCGCCGTCTACCAGGGGCGGACGATCGGCTTCGAGCGGCCCTTCTTCGCCGATGTGGTTGATACGGTGATCGAGGAGATGGGCGCAGCCTACCCCGAGTTGCGCGCCCGGCGCCAGTTCATCCTCGAAGCCGCCGATAGCGAGGAGCGGCAGTTCCTGCGCACGCTCAACGGCGGCATTACGCGCCTCAACGCGGTGATCGAGCAGGTGCGCGCCGCCAGCGGCACGGTCATCCCCGGCGCCGATGCCTTCGTGCTCAAGGACACCTTCGGCTTTCCCCTCGACCTGACGCAGAAGATCGCCGCCGAGCAGGGCCTGGTGGTGGACGAGGCGGGCTACGAGCTGGCCATGGACGAGCAGCGCCAGCGTTCCCGCGCCGCGGCGCAGTTCAAACGCGGCGCCGAGACCGAGGTCTGGGCCGAGGCCAGCCTCCCGCCCACGGAGTTCCTGGGCTACGCCGATCTTAGCGCCGAGGCCCGCGTGCTGGCGATCGTTTCGGCCGGCGATGAGCTGCGCGAGGCCGGTCCGGGCCGTCAGGTGCAGATCGTCCTCGACCGCACGCCCTTCTACGCCGAGAGCGGCGGGCAGGTGGGCGACACCGGGCTGTTCAGCGGCCCCTCCGGGGTGGTGCGCGTGGATGATACCCTGCGCCCCGTGCCGGGGTTGATCGTGCATTACGGCGTGGTCACAGAGGGAAGCATCGCCGTCGGCGAGGTTGTGCGGGCGACGGTTGATGCCGAGCGGCGCGCCGATATTCAGCGCAACCATACCGCCACCCATATGCTCCACCGCGCGCTGCGCGACGTGCTGGGCGAACACGCCGCGCAGGCCGGCTCCCTGGTCGCCCCCGATCGGCTGCGCTTTGATTTTACCCACACCCGCCCGCTGGAGCACGAGCAGTTGCGCGAGATCGAGGCGCGCCTGAATGCCTGGGTGCGCGCCGATGGCGCGGTCCACTGGGAAATTACCGACTACCAGACGGCGATGGCTCAGGGCGCCATTGCCCTCTTCGGCGAGAAGTACGGCGACCGGGTGCGCGTGGTGACCATCGAGCGCGGCGCGAACGGCGTCGAGCGCATCGCCACCCGCGATAGCCGCGAACTCTGCGGCGGCACCCACGTTAGCCGCACCGGCGAGATTGGCTTCATCCGCATCGTCAGCGAGGGCAGCGTCGGCAGCGGGCTGCGGCGCATCGAGGCCCTCACCGGGCGCGGCGCCGAAGTCTGGGTCGAACAGCAGGCCCAACTCCTGCGCGACCTGGCCGAGCGCCTCGGCGTGCCCCCGGCCCAGGTGGCCGACCGGGTGGACCAGTTGATGGCCGAGGGCCGGCAGCGCCAGCAGGAACTGGCCGGCCTGCGCGCGCGCATCGCCCGCGCCTCGCTCGATAGCCTGCTCTCCCAGGCGCGCCAGGTGGATGGCGTCGCCGTTCTGGCGGCCCAGGTGGAGGCCGACGACCCCGCCCGGCTGCGCGAGATGGGCGACTGGCTGCGGGATAAGCTGGGCAGCGCGGTGATCGTGCTCGGCGCGGTGGTGGGCGAACGCCCGCAGATCCTGGTCATGGTCACCCCCGATCTGGTCCAGCAGGGCTACCACGCGGGCAATCTGGTGAAGGCCCTGGCGCCGATCGTCGGCGGCGGCGGCGGCGGGCGCCCGGATATGGCCCAGGCCGGGGGGAAGGACGCCGCCAGTCTCCCCGACGCGATCGCCCGGGCGCCGGAACTGGTTGCCTCTCAGGGGCGAAAGTGAGCGCGGCATGACGACGGAACCTGTGGCCGTGGTGCCGATCCTGCCCGAGGACAGCGCCGCCGATGTGCTGGAGAAGTTGCGCGGCGTCGGGGCCGGGTACGTGCAGTTGCTGGTCACCGAGGGCGCGGTGGTGATGCGCCGCACCGAGGTCGCCGAGCAGATCCGCAAGTTCGGCGCGAAGGCGGGCATGGCGCTGACGGTGATCAGTTCGGATCCGAAGGTCATCCAGGCGGCCCACCGGGCAGGCCTGGAAACTCTGACCGTGCAGCACGCCCGCATCCTGCCCCCCGGTCTCGACAACCGTCCGCCGCGTACCGCCAGTCCCTATGCGACCCGCTCCGTGCCGCGCGCCGCACCGCCTGGCCCCGACGCCAGCGACGAGGAGGTGCTCCGCGCAGCGCTGGAGGGCGACGTCGCCGCCGCACCGGAGATCGCTTCCGCCGCGCCGCCCCCTCCAACCGTTGAATCTCCGCCGCGCCGGCCCGAACCCGCGCCGCGCCGGCCTGAGCCTCCCCCGCGCCACCCCGAAGCCGCGCCGCCAGCGCGACGGCGCGCCTGGCCGATCTATGCCCTTAGCGCGCTGCTGCTGCTGCTGCTGGCCGTGATCGGCGCAGTGCTCTTCCTCGGCGGCCGCGTGACCGTGGCAGTATCGCCGCCTGCGCGCGCCACTACCTCGGCGCCCTTCACCGGCCTGCCCGTGCCCCTGTCTGGCCCCGGGGCCGGGGTCTCCGGCACGGCGGTGCTTGCCGAGCCGATTGTCAGCACGGTCGCGGTAACGGCCACCGGTACGGTGGCGGAGGGAACGCTCACCCCCGCGGGCAGCGCCGAGGGGCCGGTGACCATTCTCAACTCCGGCGGGCAGGCCATTCTGCTGCCCGCGGGCACCGAGTTCGTGGCCATCCGCCCCGACGGGCAGGAGGCGCCCTTCACCAGCGCCGCCGATGTGCTCGTACCCGCCGCCACCACCGCCGACCAGGGCGCGCAGATCGTCACCACCCGCGGCCAGGCCCAGGTGACGGTCACCGCCCGCTCGCCGGGCAGCGCCTCGAACGTCGAGGCCAACACCATCCGCCGCATTACGCCACCTGGAGGACCCACTTTCAACCTCTCTGCGGGCAGCTTACTGGTACAGCACCCGCCCCTGACCGGCGGTAGCGAGGAACTGGTGTTCATCGTCAAGGAAAGCGACGTGCAACCGCTGCTCGCCCCGGCTCTTGAACAACTGGACGCCGAGGCGCGCCGGCAGCTCAGCGGCCTGGCCCAGGCCCGCGGCCTGGCGCTCGATCCCAGCGCCATCCACCCCCGCCGCCGCGACCTGGAACAGCTCCAGGGCTTCACCCAGTTCGTCAACCCGCCACCGGGGGCCCCGGCTGACCCGGCCAATCCGCGCTTTGAACTTACCCTCCAGGCGAGCTACAGCGCCCTCGCCACTCCCCCGGAGCAGCCCCTGAACGCCCAGCTTGGTCCCGTGGTGACCGAGCAACTGCGTCAGGCGGGCCTGATCCAGCCGGGCGAATGCCGCGCGCCGGTCATTACCGAGTGGCGCTGGGATGGCCAGACCCTCTTCGTTGACGGCAGCATCGAACCCGATACCGTCAGCCCGCGCTGCCAGGGCGGGATCGAACCCGCCGTTCTGGAGCAGGTGCGCGAGGCGGTGCGCGGCAAACCGTATCAGGAGGCCGACGCCGCGATGCGCGAACTGGCGGCCCAGGGGCTGATCGGCGACTACCGCCTGCCCGACGTGGCGCGCATGCCGCGCTTCGGCTGGCAGATCGGGGTAGAGGTCAGCAAGTAATACCAATTACCTGTGAACATCCGGCATTGTCACCCCGAGCAGAGCGAGGGGTCTTGCGCGACCCGCTCAGATTCCTCGCTGCGCTC
>DAOUDA010000190.1:0-12833 GCA_034431835.1 Chloroflexaceae bacterium
GGTGGCCCTAGCCCCTACCAGCGCCGCGTCGGCGGCGGCGCGGGCGGCGTAGGCGCGGCAGGCGGGCCGCAGGGGGCAGCGGGGGCAGGCGGGGGTGGCGGCGGTGCAGACCAGGGCGCCCACCTCGATCAGCGCCTGGTTCCAGGCCCAGCCACGGCCCGGCGGCGCCAGCGCCGTGGCCAGGGCCAGCAATTCGCGGTCGCGCACCCCGCAGGTCGCCTCGTCGGGGCCGAGGCAGGCGCGCCGCAACACCCGGCGGATGTTCGTATCGAGGAAGGCCACGTCCTGCTCAAAGGCGAAGCATGCCACCGCTCCCGCGGTGTAGGGGCCGACGCCGGGGAGACGCCGCAGCGCCGCCACCTCGCGGGGGAAGATCCCACCGTGCTCCTCCACAATGACGCGCGCGGTCCGCTGCAGGTTAACGGCGCGGCGGTTGTAGCCCAGGCCGGCCCAGAGGCGGATCACCTCCGCGGTGGGCGCGCCGGCGAGCCGTTCGAGGGTGGGAAAGGACTCCAGGAAGGCGTGGTACTTCGGGATGACCCGCTCCACCTGGGTTTGCTGGAGCATAACCTCGGAAACGAGGACGTGGTAGGGATCGCGGGTGCGACGCCAGGGCAGGTCGCGGGCGTTACGCGCGAACCAGGCGAGCAGCGCCTCGATCGTCGCCGGAGGCATACGTAGCTAGTCCCCTGCCGCCTTCACCCCGCTCTCGCGGCGGGCCTCGATCACATCGCTGATACGATTGAGCCGGTCGAGAATGGTGGCAAGCTGGCTGACGCTCTGCAGGGAGAGCACCACGTGCAGCACGGCGCGCCCGGCGCGGCGCGTCTGCCCCTGTTCCACCTTCTCGATATTAATGCCCGCCTCAGCGATGACATTCGAAATATCGCGCCAGAGACCCACGCGATCCCACGACTCGATGCGAATGGGGACGGGGTAGCCGCGAGGTTGTTGGCCGCCCCAGGTGACATCGATCAGGCGGTTGCGGTCGCGTTCGTTGACGATGGTGTGGCAATCGGCGCGATGCACGGTGATGCCGCGCCCGCGGGTGACAAAGCCGACGATCGGCTCGCCCACGACAGGGTTGCAGCACTTGGCCAGGCGATGGTAGACCGTGCCCACACCCACCACCTGCACGCCCACCGGCTGATTGCGCCCGGTAACGGGGGTTGGCGGCAAATCGAACGACGGATTGGTCGCCCGCTGCTGCTCTTCCTGCTCGGCGAGGGCCTTCTGGGCCACGGTGCGTGCGGTAATCTCGCCGGTGCCGATCTGGTGGAAGAGGTCCTCCACCGAGCGTGCGCCCGCCAGATCCGCCAGGTGATCGAAACTCACCGTCAGACCCAGCCGCTTGACCTCCTTTTCGAGCAGATCACGGCCGGCGGCGATATTCTCTTCGCGCTCGGCGCGACGGAAGAAGCGCTTGATATGGTTACGGGCGCTCGGCGTCTTGACGAAGTTGAGCCAGTCGCGGCTCGGCCCCTTCGAGGACTTCGAGGTCATAATATCGACGATCTCGCCGTTCTGGAGGCGATAGTCGAGGGGGACGAGGCGACCGTTCACCTTTGCGCCGATGCACTTATGCCCCACCTCCGAGTGGATATGGTAGGCGAAATCAACCGGCGTGGAACCCTCGGGCAGGTCGATGATCTTGCCCTTGGGCGTAAAGACATAGACCAGTTCTTCGAGTTCGGGCTTGAGGCTCTCGACGAACTCGCGGGCATCGGTCAACTCGATGCGCCAGGAGATCAACTCGCGCAGCCACTTGATTTTGGCTTCATAATTCTGATCGCTGCGCTGGCCAAAGCCCTCCTTGTAGCGCCAGTGGGCGGCGATACCATGTTCGGCGACGTTGTGCATATCCTCGGTGCGGATCTGCACCTCGCAGTAATGGCCGCCGGGGATGATCACGGTCGTATGGAGCGACTGGTAGCTACTCTCCTTGGGCACGGCGATATAGTCGTCGAACTCCGAGAGCACCGGGGTCCACATACTATGAACCAGGCCGAGAACGCGGTAGCAGGCGCCCTTGGCGCGATCGGGGTCGGACTCCTGGATAATCACGCGAATGGCGAGCTGGTCGTAGATCCGCTCCAGCGGCACGCCCTTGCGCTCCATTTTGCGCCAGATCGAGTAGATATGCTTGGGCCGGCCGGTAACCTGCGCGCGGATGCCCTCCTTCTCCAGGGCCTCCTTCATACGCTTGATGACGCGCTGAATGATCCGTTCGCGGGCCTCTTTGCGCATGGCCAGGCCCGCCGCGATTTCCTTGTAGCGCTCGGGGTAGAGCGTCTTGAAGGCCAGATCCTCCAGTTCGGACTTGACCTGCCACATCCCCAGGCGATGGGCCAGCGGGGCGTAGATATCGAGGGTCTCGCGGGCCACGCGGCTCTGCTTGACCGGAGGCATGGCGCTCAAGGTGCGCATATTGTGCAGCCGGTCGGCCAGTTTGATCAGAATGACGCGCGGATCATCGGCGGTGGCGATGAACATCTTGCGGTAGGAGCCGGCCTGAAGCTCCTCCTTGGTCTTGTTCTCCAGCCCCGACAGCTTGGTGACGCCATCGACCAGGTGGGCGATGGTTTCGGAGAAGAACCGCTCGATAACCTCCAGGCTGACGCCGGTATCTTCGACCACATCGTGCAGCAGCGCGGCAGCGACCGACTCGGCGTCCAGGCGCAGGTCGAGAATAATCGCCGCGACGGCGACCGGGTGGTCGATATAGGGTTCGCCACTCTGCCGGTACTGGCCACTATGGGCAAGCGCGGCCAGGGCATAGGCGCGGCGCACGAGGTCGGTATCGGCGTCGGGGAGGTAGGACTGGAGCCGGGCGATCAACGCCTCGACGGTGGGGCTATGGTAGGCGTTGAGGTAGGCGGCGCGCACGCTCTCCAGGCTGGCATCGGGTTGCTCGTGCTTGCGCAGATGTTCGACGATCGACTCGATAAAGGGGTGCTGGAGGATGGGGTGGCGGGTCAGAAGCGCGGCTTCGGAAGGTTCTTCGTGCGGCTGCGGCGCAGGACGGCGCGGCCCTCCTGCTGCGCCCTGTGGCGCCGGACTGGTTGTTTGCGTGACGGGTTGCCCGACGACAATGGCGGTATCGGTGTCCATAGCCGCACTTCCTCTTGCTGTGGAGGCGCGAGGCGACGGATCGAGGTCGTCTCGCTATGGGCAGCCACGTGGCCCATCTCCGCTGATCACGAACGCGGTCGGCGTGTACCGCCCGACCGCGCCTGAACTTCTCGCGATCCTCCGCGACCGCAACGTATGTGTCGGTGATTATTTTACAGCATAGCACCGCGGCGATCGCTTGTCAAGGAAAGCAGAACCTGTACGTGTTCAGGTTTACCGCGCAGCGCGCAGAGGATCAGCCTTTTGAGACTCTCTGCGCCCTCTGCGGTAAAGAGCATCAGGCCTGCCGCTGGAGGCGGGCGTACAACTGGCGGCGCAGGGCGTTGAGTCGCTCCCGGTAGGCGGGAGCGTTGAGCGCCTCGATCGACATCAGCAGGGCATCTTCACCATTGTCGGTGTAGTAGCGGCGGCGGGCGCCCACGACCGTAAAGCCATATTTGAGGTAGAGACGCTGGGCGGCGTCGTTGCTCACCCGCACTTCCAGGGTGAGCAGGGCGGCGCCAAGCTCGTAGGCCTGATCGATCAGCCCGTTGAGCAGCAGTTCGCCAACCCCGCGGCGGCGATGGGCCGGATCCACGGCGATCGTGGTAACGTGGGCCTCGTCTGCACTGAGCCAGAGGCCGCCGTAACCGACGATGGGGGCGGAGGTTGCCTCGTCGGGGTGGCCCGGTTGAGCCACGAAGGCCCCGAACAGTTGCGAAAGGAAGCCGGCACGCCGCGCGGGCGCGGGTGATTTGCTCTGCGGCGGGGGCGTGGGACTGGCGCGGGCGACGATGTGGCGGCAGCGCTGGGTGTCACGGAGTTCGCGGCGGTAGGTGTTGGCCGACCAGGGGATCGGGAAGCTCTGGACCTCGATCCGCTGGACCGCCGGAATATCTTCCTCGGTCATTGGTTCGATGAAATAATACATCGTCTATGTTGCGGTCGTAGAGCCGCGCCAGCGGCGCGGCTCTACGGGGGCTACGGGGGCTCCGGGGGGGGGGCGGCCGGCGCGGCTCTACAGGGGCCGGGCGCCGTTTGGGTCAACCACGAACAGGCTCTGGTAGGCCCCATCCTTGCCGAAGCCGCCGCCGGTCTGGAAGACGCCGGTAACCTCGACCGGACCCCAGACGTAGCTATTGTTCGGCCCCAGGTTGAGCAGGGCCGACTGATCCGGCGGAAAGCCCTCCATCCAGATCGGATTGCCCAGGGGTTGGGGACTGGAGCCGTCTTCCTCGGTGCTGATCCCTTCGGCGAGCACGTAGATCACCCCGTTCCAGAAATAGTAGCCCTGGGTGGTGACCGTCTGGCCGTTGTAGCGTTCCGGATTACGCTGCAACTCAAAGAAGGAGACCTTGCCATCTCCGAGGGGGCGGTCGTCAATGCGCTGCTCCACGCGGCGCACCCGTTCGATCGGCTCGGCGCTCTTGACGTTCAGTTGGTACTGGTACTGCCCGCCCGGGCCGTAGCCCCCGGTCGCCGAGAACTCGCCGCGCACGCGCACAAAGCCGTACACCGCGTCACCCGGACGGTGGAGGTGTTCGGTGACCTCGGCGGGAAAGCCTTCCAGCCAGATCGCATCGCCCAGCGGCTGGGCATCGAGGCCATTGTCGAGGGTGCTGACCCCCAGGGCCAGCACCGAGGTGGACGGATCGCCGGGGCGCCAGACATAGGCGCCGTCAACGGTGATCTCCTTGCCGGCGTAGGCGCCGGGATTGGCAGTCACCTGCTGGACGTAGAGGCTGGCGCCGGAGTTGCCCGACTGGCTGCCGCAGGTGGCCAGCAGGGGCAGGGCGCCGACGAGCACAACCAGCAGGAAGATCGCATGCCAGGGCTTTGAGATCATACGAAGATCCTCCATGGAGCATCTGGGTGATTTTGGATTTTGGATTTTGGATTTTGGATTTGAGATTGGATCTGGAGAAACCGTATCTGCCTATACTCAGATCCAGGATCCAAAATCCAAAATCCGCAATACAACCGGGTGCTGCCCCGCGCCGGGCGCGAGGCTGAGGCACAGCGGAGTGCCGGACATCGGCGTAGACGTTGGGCGAAGAAGCGTGCAGGCGCCAGGCAAATACCCGCCGGATTATACCAGAAGCGTTCGTAGGCGGCAAACAGTCGGCCGAATCGCCCTATCTACGGCCCGGAATATTCTTGACAGCCCGACTCGACGTTAGTATTATTAGCCTACCTATGGGGTAAGATCTCCATATTCCGGTTCGACTCAGCACATCGGGGCTGACGCCGTGTAGTCGCCCCGCTCGGTGCACATTAACAACTGCATAGGAGGCCACTGTGATAGATCTACTGTGGGTCGCGCTGGCCCTGGTAGTGGGCCTGGGCATCGGCGCCGGGTTGGGAGTTGCCTATGTCAACCACGGTCTCAACTCCCTGGCCCAGCAGAAAACCGCTGAAGCCCGCTTATTGCTCGAAGAAGCGCGATCCCAGCAAAAGGAAATTTTGCTCCAGGCAAAGGATGAGGCCCTGCGTATCCGCAACGATGCCGAGGCGGAGTTGCGCGAGAGCCGCCAGGGCCTGCAGAAGCAGGAAGAGCGCCTGCAACGCAAGGAGGAGAATCTCGATCGGAAGCTCGAGGGGCTGGAACGGCGTGAACGTCAACTCCAGACGCGCGAGCGACAGATCGAGCAGTTGCACCAGGAGGCTGAACGGCTCAAGCTTCAGCAGGTCACGGAGCTTGAGCGGATCTCGCAACTCGGGCGCGACGAGGCGCGAGGGTTGATCCTGGCCCAGGTCGAACGCGAGACCCGCGACGAGGCAGCGCGTCGCATCCGCGAGATCGAGCAGCAGGCGCGTGATGAGGCCGACAAGACGGCGCGCAAGGTGATCGGCCTGGCGATCCAGCGCTGTGCCAGTGACTACGTCGCTGAGGTGACGGTCTCAACGGTGAATCTGCCAAGCGAAGAGCTCAAGGGCCGGATCATCGGTCGTGAGGGGCGGAACATCCGCGCTTTCGAGCAGTTTACCGGCGTGGATATCATCGTTGATGACACCCCCGAGGCTGTGACGCTCTCGTGCCATGACCCGGTGCGCCGGGAAGTGGCGCGGGTGGCGCTGATCAAACTTCTGAAGGACGGGCGCATCCATCCGGCCCGGATCGAAGAAGTGGTGCAGAAAACACAGCTTGAGCTTGAGCACGTGATGCGCGAGGAGGGTGAGCGCGTCGCCTACGAGGCGAATGTGCAGGGCCTGCACCCGGATCTGATCAAGCTGCTCGGGCGTCTAAAGTATCGCACCAGCTATGGTCAGAACGTGCTGCAACATTCGCTGGAGTGTTCGCTCCTCGCCGCGCATATGGCCGCCGAACTCGGCGCCAATGTCAACGTCGCCAAGACGGCCGCGCTGCTTCACGACATCGGCAAGGCCGTCGATCACGAGGTGCAGGGGCCCCACGCGCTCATCGGCGCCGACATCGCCCGGCGCCTGGGGCGCTCCCCGGCGATTGTCCACGCCATCGCCGCGCATCACTACGACGAGGAACCGACCACGGTCGAGGCCTTTCTGGTCATCGCTGCCGATGCGATCTCCGGCGGGCGCCCCGGCGCGCGCCGCGAGACGCTCGACCTCTACATCAAGCGCCTGGAAGCTCTGGAGACCGTTGCCACGTCGTTCCCCGGCGTGCAGCGGGCCTTCGCCGTGCAGGCGGGCCGCGAGGTGCGCGTGATGGTCCAACCTGACCAGATCGATGATCTTGCCAGTATACACCTCGCCCGCGATGTCGCCAAAAAGATCGAGGAAAGCCTGCAATATCCCGGTCAAATCAAGGTGACAATTATTCGCGAAACGAGAGCCGTTGACTACGCGCGCTGACCATAGCTGCGGTGACAGGCTGCCGGGCCCGCCCGCCGGTCTGTCACCCCGATTTCCAGGATTGCGCGGCTGCGCTCCGACTACTTGTGGTACAATTTGAGTCCTGACAGCATGCTGCGCACCACCCATCTCACGAGAGGAGGCAAGGCTGCGATGAGCCTTGAGACGCGGTCTGATGACCAGCCTATCGTATCGGACCCAAGCAACACAGAGGAGGACCACATGACCAACTCTCAGCAGCTGCCTGTCGCTCGCGCTGTTGGCGCCGCCGCCCCTCAGGGCGTCGAAACCCGGCGCTCAGCAGAGGTGCTGAAGGTGTCGACGCGCTCGCGCCCGAGCGCCGTAGCCGGCGCTATCGCTGGTGTCATCCGTGAGAATGGGATGGCCGAGGTGCAGTCGATCGGCGCGGGCGCAACCAACCAGGCCATCAAGGCCGTCGCCATCGCTCGAAGCTACCTGAACGAGGAAGGGATTGATATCGTTTGCGTGCCTTCGTTTATTGACGTGGCCATTGATGAAGAAGAGCGTACCGCCATCCGTCTGCTCATTGAGCGACGATAGTGTCTTGACCGCGTCACCTCCTGCCCGCCCTCGCTGCCCGCGAGGGCTTTTTTTTGCCTCTTGCCTGTACCGGCGTTGCCTGTACAATGAGGTGAAAAGCCGGTCTCGGACCCGCGTGTTCGAGCCTGAACGGCGCTCCACCGTTCCATTCCATAGAACCGGTCTGTGGAGGTGTGGAGTTGTGGAGCTGTGGAGTGTGGAGCCGTAGAGCTGTGGAGTTCAACCCTGCCCGACATGCTGGCCCTCACCTCCACACCTCCACACCTCTACACCTCCACACCGGTTTGCACCTGAACCGTTTCCGCGGGCGCCTGTCGATCGTGAGATGCATATGGACGAGATTGCCGCTTTTCTCCGCGCCTACCCGCCGTTTGATCAACTGCCGCCCGAAGCGGCGATGCTCGCTGCCGAACACATTCAGATCGAGTACTTCCCCGCTCATCACGATGTGTTGACCTTCGGCGGCCCGCCGGCTGAGTTTCTCTACATCGTGCGCAAGGGCATGGTTGATTTTGTGCGCGAGGAAGAGGGCGAGGTTCTCGTCTTCGACAGCCTCGGCCCCGGCGAGGCCTTCGGCTACCCCTCGCTCATTCGCCGCCGCTCGCCCATCGTAACCGTGCGGACCCGCACCGAGGTGCTGGCCTACCTGCTCCCCGCCGAGATCTTCTACCACCTCCAGGCTGAGTATCCGCTCTTTGCCAGCTATTTCGCCGCCTCGGCCCTCCACCGGCTCAGTTCCGCCGTGCGTAGCCGTCACCAGACCGCCGAGCCCTCACTTTTCCAGACCAGGCTCCAGGAGTTGATCAGCCATCCGCTGATCGCCATACGGCCCGATGCGACGGTGCGTGAGGCGGCCCAGTTGATGCGCGACCATAATGTGAGTTGTTTGCTGGTCAACCTGCCACCCTACGAGGTCTATGATCAGAACTCGGGGATCATCACTGACCGCGATCTGCGCAACCGGGTGCTGGCCGCCGGTCTGCCCGATAGCACGCCGCTGCGCCAGGTGATGACCGCGCCCGTGGTCTCGCTGCCCGCCAGCGCCCTGGCCTTCGAGGCCATGCTGCTGATGCTTGAGCGCCATATCCACCATCTCCCCGTGACCCGTGATGGGGTGGTGGTGGGCATGGTGACGCATACCGATATTCTGCGTCGCCAGAGCAACAGCCCCCTCTTCCTGCCGCGCCAGCTCCAGCGCGCCCATAGCCTCGATGATCTGCGGAGCTATGGCGACCAGGTGACCGCGGCCGTCGGCGCGCTGCTGGACGCCGGGGTGCGCGTCTCGGACATCGGGCGCGTCGTCGCGGTCGCCCACGATGCCCTCATCCAGCGCATCTTGCGTGACGTCGAAACCGAGCTTGGCCCGCCGCCGGCGCCCTATGCCTGGCTCGTGCTGGGCAGCGAAGGACGCTACGAGCAGACCCTGCGCACCGACCAGGATAACGCGCTGATCTACGCCGATGAGCATCCGCCCGATGCCCCCGAGTACTTCCGCGTCCTGGCCGAAACGGTGGTGGAACGGCTGGTCGCCTGTGGCTTCCCGCGCTGCCGGGGCAATGTGATGGCCTCCAATCCGCAGTGGCGCCAGCCCCTCTCGGTCTGGCAGGCGACCTTTGCCCGCTGGATCGATGTGCCCGATGAAGAGGCCCTCCTGCGCTCGGGGATCTTCTTCGATTTTCGCCAGATTCACGGCACGCTCTATGCCGAGGGGGGCCTGCGCCCGATTATCTCCCGCGCCCGCGGCAATCAGATTTTCCTGGGCCGCCTGGCCCGCGCCGCGTTGCGCAATCCGGCGCCGTTGAACCTGTTTCGCAATGTGGTGCTGGAACGCCGCGGCGATCAAAAGAATCTGATCGATCTCAAACATCGCGGTACGGCGATGGTGGTGGATCTGGCCCGCATCTTCGCCCTGGAAGCCGGATGCATCGACACCAGCACCGTCGGGCGCCTGCGCCGCTCGTGGCCCGCCGCCAGCATCGGCGAAACCGAGGCCGAAAGCCTGGTCAGCGCCTTTGAACTGCTCAGCCTGCTGCGCCTGCGCCACCAGCGCGCCCAGATCGAGCGCGGCGAGGAACCGACCAATCTGATCGTCTATACCGACCTGAGCCCGCTCGAACAGCGGGAACTCAAGGAGTCGCTGCAGGCCATCGCCCGTGTCCAGCGGGGTGTCGCAACAGTCTATCAGACCGGACGGATCGCTGGATGACGCAACGGCGCGAAGATGCAACGTGGTCGGGGTGTTGCTTTTGAGGCTTCGCGCCATCGTGTGTCACGGTGGTCACGGGTAATCGGAACGTCTCGGTTCAAGGCATGCGTGAAATGCCGAAAGGGTGTCCAGGCGCTCCTGGATACGTCCCTATTCGCACCGCGTTGCCACAATACCATGCGCCGAAACTTCTGCCGTGCCGGGTGCGCAAGGGGGAAAACAATGAGGTTACCCTGGCAACGCAAGCGGGCCGTGCCCGAACTGGTGCGCGCCTATGAAGTGGGGCCGTGGCCCGATGCGCGTTCGTACTGGCGCGATGTGCGCTACGTGGTGCTCGACGTCGAGACCAGCGGACTCGATGCCCGTCGCGACGCGCTCCTGGCCGTGGGCCTGGTGGAGATTGAAGAGGCCCGCGTCCGCCTCGACCGCCGCTGGTACTCGCTGATCCGCCCGCCCGCGGGGTTGCTGGTCGAGGCTTCCTCCATCCGCATCCATGGCCTGATGCGCGCCGATCTGGCCGATGCCCCGCCCATCGATGCCGTGCTGCCCGAGTTGCTCGACCGCCTTGCCCAGCGGGTGCTGGTGGTGCACGTGGCGCGCATTGATGTGGGCTTCCTCAATCAGGCCCTCGACCTGAGCTATGGCACGCGCCTGCACGGCCCGATCCTCGACACCTCGCGCCTCGCGGCCACGCTGCACCAGAATGCCCAGTTGCTCGGCCACGTCAGCCGCGATATGCCTATGCCCGCGATTCAACTCCGCGCCCTGGCCATCCAGTACAACTTGCCGGTCTATCCGCAGCACGACGCCCTCAACGACGCCCTGACCACCGCGCAACTCTTCCTCGCCCAGGCAACCCACCTGGAGCATCAGGGCATTCGCACCCTGCGGGCCCTGCTGCGCGCCGGGGGCGTGCAGTCGCGGTGAGTCGCGCAGGAGCTTCCAGGGAGGGCGAAGCCCTCCCTGAAACCCTCTTCCCCGACCATGTGTGTAAGTCTACCGGGTCACGTCGCCCCTGGCGGGGGTTGCGGGAGCCGCAGGACCTCCGCACCTCCTTATAGCGGAACCTGCGGCAAATGACAGGGTGATGGGACTTGCGAAACATACCACGGAGAAAACATGACACCTGCAAACATTCCAAATACCAATGAGTTCGCCATCACCGTGGCAACGGTCAACGGCTCCGGCAGCCAGACGGCCAACCAGGCCATTCTGCGGGCCATCTTCCGTATGGGCATCCCGGTGAATGGCAAGAACCTCTTTCCCTCCAATATCCAGGGTGAACCCACCTGGTTCACCATCCGCGTCAGCGCCCGGGGCCATAGCGCCCGTCCCGCCGAGGCCCCGATCCTGATCGCCTTCAACCCCCGCACCGCCGAGGCCGACCTGGCGGCCCTGCCTCCCGGCGGGATCTGCCTCTACCCCGAGGATGGCCCCTGGCGCCTCCGGCGCGATGATGTGACCGGCTATCCCCTGCCGGTCAAAGCAATCGTTGCCGCCAGCGGCTTCGAGCCGCGCCTGCGCGAGTATGCCGCCAACATGGTCTACGTGGGCGCGCTGGCGGCCCTGATCGGCATCGAGCTTGAGCACCTCCACGGCGCCTTGCTGCACCACTTCAGGGGCAAGGCGCAGCCGGCGGCGCTGAACTTCGGCGTGGTGCGGGCGGCCTACGAGCATTTCGTGACCGCCTACTCCCAGGCGCTCGCCGCGCCGCGCTTCCGCCTGGCGCCGTTGCGGGCCACGGAGGGCAAGATCTTCATTGACGGCAACACCGCCGCCGCCCTCGGGGCGATCTTCGGCGGGGTGAGCTTCCTGGCCTGGTACCCGATCACCCCGGCCACCAGCCTCGCCGACGCGCTTGGCGCCTACCTGCCGCGCCTGCGCACCGGCCCCGACGGGCATCCCGCCTATGCCATCGTGCAGGCCGAAGACGAGATTGCCGCCCTGGGCATGGCCGTTGGCGCGGGGTGGGCCGGCGCCCGCGCCATGACCTGCACCTCTGGCCCGGGCCTCTCGCTGATGACCGAGTTTGCCGGCCTGGCCTACTTCGCCGAAATCCCGTGCGTCGTCTGGGACGTGCAGCGCGTCGGTCCCAGCACCGGCCTGCCGACGCGCACCGCCCAGGGCGATCTGCGGGCCGCCGCCTTCCTCGGCCACGGCGACGCCCGCCACGTCGTGCTGCTGCCGGGGAACGTGGCCGAGTGCTTCGAGTTCGGCTGGCGCGCCTTTGACCTGGCCGAACGCCTCCAGACCCTTGTCTTCGTGCTCAGCGATCTCGATCTGGGGATGAACCTCTGGACCAGCGATCCCCTGGCCTATCCCGACGCGCCGATGGATCGGGGCAAGGTGCTGAGCGCCGCCGACCTGGAACGCCTTGGCAGCTTCGCGCGCTTCGCCGACCCCGAGGGCGACGGGATCGGCGCCCGGACCCTGCCCGGCAACCCCCATCCGCTCGCCGCTACCCTCAGCCGCGGAACCGGCCATAACGAGCGCAACGTCTACAGCGAGCGCCCGGAGGATTGGAAGGCCAATATGGAGCGCCTGAGCCGCAAGTACGAAACGGCGCGGCGGCTCGTGCCCCAGCCGGTTGAGGAGGACGATCCTGAGGCGACGGTGGGCCTGATCGGCTACGGCTCGACCGAGGCGGTGATCCGCGAGGCGCGCGACCTGCTGCGCGCCCAGGGGCTGCCCACCAGTTTCCTGCGCCTGCGGGCCGTGCCCCTGGGCGAGGCGGCGCGCCGCTTCGTGGCGCGGCACCGGCGCTGCGTCGTGGTGGAACTGAACCGCGACGGCCAGATGCGCGACCTGCTGCGCATGCACTGCCCCGAGCACGCCGCGCGCCTGCTGAGCGTGGCCCACAGCGATGGCCTGCCCCTCACGGCGGAGTTTGTTGCGGAGGCGGTGCGGGAATTGGTATGATTGAGCCAGACAGGAGCGGGACAACCCGGTTGCCCTGCGCCCCTCGCTGGAGGGGCGGGCCCGGGTTCACCGGTATGACGAATTTCAAATGAGAGGAACGACTAATGAAGATTAAGAGCCTATCCGAATAACTCCTGTAGGAAGGTGGGGAAACCGGGTTTCCCCACGCCCCGCCGCTCAGGGAGGGGCTGGAAGCGGCTGGAGC
>DAOUDA010000191.1:0-25959 GCA_034431835.1 Chloroflexaceae bacterium
TACGGATGATTGGGTGGCGCCTTCATCGTACCGGACAGGTGTTCACGCCGGGGCAGCGCCTTGCCGCCGACTTTGCATCAGCCCTGGGGTGTAGCGGCGGACGGAAAGGCGCGGCGTGGCTACGCCTCCCCGCGCCTTTCCGTCCGCCCTCGCCGTTACTCTTTGTCGTCCTCAATCGAGACCAGGCCATACACCGTTCCGGCGTACACCATACTGCTGATCAATGGATGTGGACGCGCGCCGGTCTGGACGCGGCGGTAGATGTAGCGTGGCCCATCCGGATGTTCGACGCAG
The DNA here is from genome assembly GCA_034431835.1 of Chloroflexaceae bacterium. Taxonomy (GTDB): domain Bacteria; phylum Chloroflexota; class Chloroflexia; order Chloroflexales; family Chloroflexaceae; genus JACAEO01. The sequence goes on from DAOUDA010000191.1 coordinate 295, forward strand.
AGGTACTCGCCGTAGATCTGGAAGCTGGCCGCTTCGGCGCTATCGGCCAGGTCATCGTCGAAGGTGTTGCTCATAGGCTTGTCCTCATTCAGGGGGCGGGGTGCCAGTCGCCCGCCCCGGTCAAACGAGTTTGCCGTTGCCATTGGGCAGGCTGATGGGCACGTAACTCGGCCCCTCGACGCCGCGCTCCACCAGCGTGTTGCTAACGATGGAGCTGGCCCGCCGTTCGAAGATCAGGTTGGTGATCTCGTCAACCAGCGCGGTCGAGCCGTTGTAGCCGACGATGCTGCGCCGGTGGTAGCCGAAGCGATCCTCCACCGGGAAGCCGACCCGCAGCAGCGGGACGCCTTCCGCGTCGGCGATGAACTTGCCCTTCGAGTGGCCGATCAGCAGGTCCACCGGATGGGCCTTGATCCGCTTGTGCAGTTCGTGCAGATCGCCCTTGAGGATGATCTCGCTCTCGACCCCCAGTTCCTCGGTGAGTTCGACCATGTGCTCGGCCCAGGGCATAGTGTCGGCGGCGGTCAGGACGTAGGCCGGCGTCATACCCATCTCGGCCACCAGCCCCACCAGACCCTCCAGCAGATCGGGGTCGCCGTAGAGCGCCACCCGCAGCCCGGTGGTAAACATGTGCGTGTCCACCAGGGCGTCGAGGAGCCGGGCCCGTTCCACCTGCAAGGCTTCGGGAATAACGTGGTCGGTGATCTCCACCAGCGTATCCACGAAGGCGTCGGTGTTGGCCAGGCCAATGGGCATGGTCAGCACGTGGGCTGGAACGCCATAGCGGCGCTCGTAGATGCGGGCCGCTTCGCCGCCGACGTAGCGTTGCAGCGCGATCGTCGCCAGCGATTTGGAGGAACTGCGCAGTTCCTCGACCGTGGTGCCCCCACGGGCGAAGTGCGGGCGCGGTTCGTAGTAGCCGCCGTCGAGGGTCTCCGAGTAGTCGGTGATCCACAGGCCGTGCAGCCCCATCTCGCGCAGCATGTGCTTCAGTTCGCGGATGTCGCCCGGGTTGACCCAGCCGGGGATGATGTTGATCTTACCGTTGGTCTCGCCCTTCTTCTTGCGCCGGTCGGGCAGGTTGCTGGCGATTTCCTTGAGGAAGTTGTCGAAGCCCGTGGTATGGTTGCCGATGTACGACGGGGTCTTGACCGAGAGGATGGGAATGGTCACCTCGGGATGTTGCTCGAGAAACTCGTCGATGACCCCCGGAATGTCGTCGCCAATCGTCTCGGAGAGACAGGTCGAGCAGACCATGATCAGCGTGGGATGGAAGCGCTCCCAGATGTTCTTGAGCGCGGCCAGCAGGTTGCTCTTGCCGCCGTAGACGGTGGTCTTTTCGGTGAGCGAGGTGGTGGCCACCTCGACCGGTTCGCGGAAGTGGCGGGCCATCTGATGGCGCGGGTAGGTGGCGCAGCCCTGTGAGCCATGGTTGATGGTGATCGCCCCGTGGATGCCGTAGTTGGCCAGCATCGCCCCGATCGGCGCGCAGGAGCGCGTTGGATTTATGGCGACTGCCCGGTCCTGTGTGGTTATGGCGCTCATCTATTCCACCTCCTCGAACCCGTGGCTCGATTGGTGCGCTACCGGCGCGGGCCGGGCGCGGTTTCGCAGGGTCTTCCAGATGGGGGCGTGCAGGGCCTTGTCGATGTCGCGGGCGAAGTTGACCATGCCAACGAAGCCGGCATACGGCCCGGTGTCGTAGGTGTGGCCGTTGACGAACGGCACACCCATCTTGTAGGCCACGTACTTCTCTTTGTTGCCCGAGATGAACAGGTCGGGTCGCCGGTCGCGCAGGATCTCCTCGATCTCCGGCACGTTGGGGTTGTCCACTACCAGGGCGCCTTCCTTGAGCTGGCGGAAGATCTTCTGGTAGTCGTCGTCGTGGCCGAAGGTGGTCGCCGCGGTCATGGTTTCCATGCCCAGTTCGCGCAGCAGTTCGATCCAGTGCCACACCCGCGGCCCGCCCTGGTAAATGAAGACCGTCTTGCCCTCCAGGCGCCGGCGGTAATGGTCCAGTTTGGGTTGGATGCGCGCCAGTTCACGCTCGATCACCTCCTCGGCCTGCGCTTCGAGGCCGAAGAAGGCCGCCGTGTCGCGCAGGGCCTGCGACATGTTCTTGATGCCCCACAGGGTGACGTCAATGTAGGGCGTGCCGTATTTATCGCGCATCATTTCGGCGATGTAGGTGGCCGAGCGCTGGCAGTGCACGACGTTGAGCGCGGCCTTGTGCATGATCTTCAGGTCGTCCACCGAAACGTTGCCGGTGAAGCGGGTGAGGATCCTGATGCCGACGGCCTCGAAGAGGTACTCGAAGGTGCGCAGGTCGTTCTTGATGTTGTAGTCGCCGATGATGTTGATCACCCGGCTGAAGTCGCCCTCCGGCTCGACCGAGCCGACGAGCTGGCGGAAGATCGTCTCGTTGCCGACGTGGTGGCCCATGGACTGGCTGACGCCGCGGAAGCCCTCGCACTCGAAGAAGACCACCGGCTTGCCGATAATCTCTTCGGCCTGTTTGGCCACGTCGCGGCCATCGTCACCGATCAGCGCCGTCGAGCAGGTGTTGTAGATGAAGACGGCCTTGGCGTCGGGGAACTCGCGGCTGGCCTCGATGATGCACTGGAGCAGCTTCTTTTCGCCCCCGAAGACGATGTTGGTCTCGTTCATATCGGAGACGAAGGTGTACTTGATGTGGAAATCGCTATCGGCGAGGTGTGGCCGGTAGCCCCAGGAGAAGAAGGCGCAGCCGATAGGGCCGTGGGTGAGCTGGATGGCGTCTTTGACCGGGCCGCCGACCACGCCGCGGCAGCCGGCGTAGGTGCAGCCGCGCTCGGTCATGTCGCCGGGGGTAGTGGCAACGTTGCTGGCGATGAAACAGCCCGACCCGTCGCCACGTTGGCACCCACCGTCCGGTCCCTTCAGAGCGATGTGGATCGCCCGTTCGGGGAGGGTCTGATTGCACTTGAAATTCATACGGCATCTCCTTTGCGAGCCAGGAACCTGGGGATGCAGACGCGGTCGCTCGGGCCGCAGCCTTCCTCACCGGGGACGCCGATGGCGTCGGCGCGGCAGCGGGTGCAGTTGCGGAACTGATCGATGATCGGCGCGCAGGCGTTGCGGATCTGGTTGACCTGCTCGAGGGTTGGTTCGGGTAGATGGGCGAACCTGGCCAGGGGCAGCATAGGGATGATGTTCATGATGTGGGCGCCGTTGTCCTTGACCGCGCGGGCGATGGCGGGCATGTGGTGGTCGTTGACCCCCGGAATCAGCACCGAGTTGACCTTGACGACCATGCCCCGCCAGGCCGCTTCGCGCAGCCCTTCCATCTGGTTGTGGTGCAGCAGTTCAAAGGCGGCGCGGCCCCGGTAGGTCTTGCCCTTATAACGCACGTACTCGTAGATCTGCTCGCCGATCGCCGGGTCCACGGCATTAATGGTAATTGTGAGGGTGGTGATCCCGGCGCGCTCGATGGCGTCAATGCGATCAGGCAGCAGCAGGCCGTTGGTCGAGAGGCAGCGGATGAGCTGCGGAAACTCGTCGCGGGCGCGCTCGAAGGTGGCGAGGGTGGCGTCGTTGGCCAGGGCGTCGCCGGGGCCGGCCACGCCAAGCACCTTCAGGCGCGCGTCGCTGGCGATCGCCGCGCGCACCGTGTCGAGGGCCTCGTCGGGCGAGACCACGCGCATAGTGACGCCGGGGCGATTCTCGTTGGGGCAGGCGTACTTGCGGATGCAGTAGTTGCACTTGATGTTGCAGCGCGGCGCCACTGGCACGTGGATGCGCCCGAAGCGAAAGTGGGCCGCGCGGCTGTAGCAGGGGTGGGTGTCGAGATCCACTTTGGGAACGCAACTACCGGCACAGCCTGCGGAGGGCTGAGTGTTCATCATAATCTCCTCCGGCGCCGTTCCTTTCACCAGTGAGTAGCGGGTTCCTGGGAGGGCAAAGCCCTCCCAGGCCCACCCGTGCAAGGAACGTCTCGGATGTACGGTCGGTCTCCGGCTCAGCCTCAGTCCACGATGCCGTACTCGCGCATCAGATCCTCGAGTTCGTCCTGGGTGATAGGGGTGGGAATGGTGAACTCGGTGTTGCTATCGATCTTGCGGGCGAGTTCGCGGTACTCCTCGGCCTGGGGCAGGCTGGGATCGTAGTCGATGACGGTCTTCTTGTTGATCTCGGCCCGCTGTACGTCTTTGCTGCGCGGCACGAAGTGGATCATCTTCGAGTTGAGCCGCCGCGCGAATTCCTCGACCAGCGCCCGTTCGTTCTCCACCAGGCGCGAGTTGCAGATCAGGCCGCCCAGCCGGGCATAGCCCCGTTCGGCGAACTTCTTGATGCCTTTACAGATGTTGTTCGCGGCGAAAAGGGCCATGTATTCGCCAGAGCAGACGATGTAGATCTCCTCAGCATATCCCTCACGGATAGGCATAGCGAAACCGCCGCAGACTACGTCGCCCAGAACATCATAGAAAACGTAGTCGAGATCGTCCTCGTAGGCCCCCAGGGTCTCAAGGGTCTGGATCGCGGTGATCACCCCGCGCCCGCCGCAGCCGACCCCCGGTTCCGGCCCGCCCGACTCGACGCACTTGACGGTCGAGTAGCCCTGCACCATCACCCGTTCGAGGCTGACGCGCTCGGCGCCGAAGTCGCGCAGGGTGTCGAGCACCGAAGGTTGGCGGACGCCGCCCAGCAGCAGTCGCGTACAATCGGCCTTGGGGTCACATCCGACGACCATCACCTTCTTGCCCATGGAGGACAGGGCGGCTGCGATGTTCTGCTGGGTCGTAGACTTGCCGATCCCGCCTTTACCGTAAAATGCTACCTGACGCATACTGACGCTCCTTACGAAGATCCTGACCATACAACACTGATGCCGGGCGCCCCTGCCGGGGCGGGTTGCGGCGGCAGCCGAAGCTGCGCGCACCGCCGGGGAACCCCGCCGGTGCCAGCGGCAGAGGTTCGTCTGATGAGGCTGTGGCCGATGCGTGAGGTAGAAGGATATGTGGTATGATGTCGCCGCATCGGCGCTCACGCCGCCGTTGCTCGGGTCCCCCGCCGGTGCCAGCGGCGCGGGGACCGCCCTTGATTGGAGCCTGGAGCGCACGTTGCCGTGCCTGGGGATGGGTCCGGCGCGAGGGCGACGCAGTGATGCGCCAGGGGTCGCGCTGGCGCCATACGCGCCAGGCAGGGCCTGCCTGCCAGAAGCATGCCGCTCTGCGGGAAAAGGCAACGCTGATCGCTTACACCCTTGTTGCGCCGATCGCTCGGGGCCGGGGTGGTAGAGAACTGCGTTATTCTCTACCGTCGTTCACGCGGGGATTGGGGGGCGTTCGGTGACCTCTACGTTGTCAGTTCACGGCAGCGCCACCCCAAGGCGGGGAGTGGAGGGCGGAGGTCTCGGGCCGCCGGACAGCAACCCTTTTTCTTTCGGAGGGCTTGCATCCCTCCGAGCCTCCCCGCAGCAGAGGAACGTGACAACGTAGAGTGACAGCCGGTCCGTTCCATTGGTGATCGTTCGTGATCATTCCTGGTTGGATTTGCAGCGAATATACCATTTCTCGCTCGTCATCACAACCGATCAAGCGGGTTTTCCGGGTTGTATTTTCTTAACTCTGGTTTGATGCGTGGCTATGCCGCATAATTACGGCTCAATGCGCTATAACCAGACTGCTCCGTGGAGCAGAGCCGCGGAGGGGCTTGCCTCGCCGAGAACCCTGGCTGGCGCAGCGCGGCTTTGCTGCGTCAGAAAGCCGAATAGCGCGAGGACCATGGCTGCCGCGCCCCCCGCGTCAGACGTGGTGTTGGTATAGTAATGGCTAGATAATCTTGGAATTATAGTGCTCTCTTGTAGTAATTTGTACTTTTGGTACAAATGATAGACAGCGATTGTCGTCATTTCTATCCATGAGGAGCGCATGCGGTTCCCACGTTCGAGCGGCATTCTGCTGCACCCCACCTCGTTGCCCGGTCCCTGGGGGATCGGCGATCTCGGCCCGGCTGCCTACGCGTTCGTGGATTTTCTGGCCGCCGCCGGTCAGAGCCTCTGGCAGATTCTGCCCCTGGGACCCACCGGCTACGGTGACTCGCCCTACCAGTGCTTCTCCGCCTTCGCCGGCAACCCGTTGTTGATCAGCCTCGACGCGCTCATCCAGCGCGGTCTGCTGAGTTATGACGAGGCCGCGGAGGCCGCCGCCGAACGGCGCCTCTCCCTCGATACGGTGCACTACGGCGAGGTGCTGGCCGTCAAGCTGCCCCTGTTGCGCCGGGCCTTCGAGCGGGTGCAGGCGGGCGCGGCGCCCGATCTGGCCGAGGACCTGCGCGCCTTTCGGGCCGAGCAGGCCGGCTGGCTCGCCGATTACGCCCTGTTCATGGCCCTGAAGGACGCTCACGCGGGTCACTCGTGGAACACCTGGGAACCCCCGTTGCGCGACCGCCAGCCCGAGGCCCTCACCCGCGCCCGCGAGGAGCACGCTGCGGCGATCGCCTTCCAGGAGTTCCTCCAGTTCCTCTTTTTCCATCAGTGGCGTCGCCTCAAGGCCTATGCCAACCAGCAGGGCATCGCCATTATCGGTGACGCGCCGATCTTCGTGGCCTATGACAGCGCCGATGTCTGGGCCAACCGTGACCTGTTTTTCCTCGATGCCAGCGGTAATCCGACCGTCGTGGCCGGCGTGCCGCCCGACTACTTCAGCGCCACCGGCCAGCGCTGGGGCAATCCGCTCTACCGCTGGCGCGAGATGGCCCACGATGGTTATGGCTGGTGGGTCGCTCGCCTGCGGGCCATCTTCGACCAGGTGGATATCCTGCGCCTCGATCACTTCCGCGGCTTTGCCGCCTACTGGGAGGTGCCCGCGGAGGAGGAGACGGCGATCAAGGGCCGCTGGGTGAAGGGCCCCGGCGCCGATCTCTTTGCCCGGCTCGAAGCCGCGCTGGGCAATCTGCCCATCATTGCCGAGGATCTGGGCCTGATCACCCCCGATGTCCATGCCCTCCGCGACCAGTTCGATTTTCCCGGCATGAAGGTGCTCCAGTTCGCCTTTGACACCCCCGAGAACCCCTACCTGCTCCACAACCACGTGCCGAACTGCGTGGTCTATACCGGCACCCACGACAACAATACCAGTGTGGGCTGGTTCCAGGGCCTCTCCGAGGACGAACGCGAACGGGTGCGGGCCTACCTGGGCCGCGATGGGACCGATATTGCCTGGGATCTCATCCGCCTGGCCCTCATGTCGGTGGCCGATCTGGTCGTGATCCCCTTCCAGGATGTGCTGCGCCTCGGCGCAGAGGCGCGCATGAACACCCCCGGGCTCCTCGGCCAGAACTGGGCCTGGCGCTTCCGCGTCGAGGCGCTCAACAATGGCCTGGCCAGCGGTCTACGCTTCCTGACCGCCGTCTACGACCGTCTGCCCGCGGCGCTCAAGCCGGTGAAGGAGGAGGAGGGGGAGTTGGAGTACCATCCGGTGGAGGTATAAACACCGGGGCGAAAGGTTTTTCGCCCCAACCCGCTACCCTGGATAGACCCGCCCGTCTTCGACCCGCAGGCGGGTGATCGCCGCCAGGAAGTCCGGGGTAAAGTCGCTCAGGTCGGTGGCCGAGAGCAAGGTCTGCTGCTCGGGTTGGCGAATGGCCTCCAGCAGGTGGGCGCGGCGCGTGGCGTCAAGTTCGCTCAACATGTCGTCGAGGAGCAGCACCGGCGCTTCGCCGCTGCGCTGCCGCATGAGCGTCGCCTCGCCGAGCTTGAGCGTCAGCGTGACGCTGCGTTGCTGGCCCCGGGAGCCGTAGCGTCCCAGGTTCACCGCGCCGACGGTGAAGGCCAGGTCGTCGCGGTGGGGGCCGACCAGGGTTTGCCCGCGGGCCAGTTCGTCGGGGCGCGCCGCGCGGAGGGCCGCGCCGAGGCGGGTCGCCAGGGCGCCGCTGTCGTGGGCCGCCTCCAGGTCGAAGCCCGGCAGATAGGCGATGGTCAGCGGCGCGTCGCCTCCGCTGATGGCCCGGAACAGCGGCCCGACGATGGCGTTGAGATCGCGCACGGCCCGCAGCCGTTCCGCCAGCAGGTAGCCCCCCGCGGCCGCAAGCTCCTGGTCCCAGTAGGCCAGTTCTTCGTCTACGGCGCGGGGTGGGCGGCGGCGTTCGCGCCAGGCGCGCAGCAGGCTGTTGCGCTGCTGGAGGAGTTTCTGGTAGTAGGACAGGGTGCGGACGTAGTGGGGGTCGAGTTGCGAGAGGGTGATGTCGAGGTAGCGACGCCGCTCGGCGGGAGGCCCGTCGGCGAGGGTTAGATCGGCAGGGGTGAAGAGCACGACCCGCAACTGCCCCACCAGGTCGAGCGCGCGGACCAGGCGCCGGTCAATGCGCACGATTTTGGTCGAGGCGGCGCTGAGCTGGCCGCCCTCGTCGGCGCGACGCTGCACAATCACCTCCAGGCGCACCCGGCCGGCCCGGCGCTGCACCTCGGCCGCCACCCGCGCGAAGGGTGGCGCACCCGCCTCGCCGACCGCGTCCCAGCGCACCAGGTCGCGGTCGGCGCTGACGCGGGGCGAGCGGGTGGTGGCGAGGAAGTAGAGCGCTTCGAGGAGACTGGTCTTTCCAGCGGCATTGGGGCCGTAGAGCAGGGTGATGCCCGGGTCGAGGCGCAGATCGAGGCGCTGGTAGTTGCGAAAGTCGCGCAGGCTGAGCTGGGAGACGTGCATGCGTTGACCGGCTCGTGGGTGCAACCCTCGAGGTGGCGCCCACTCCGTTTATCTGGCCAACTCCAGCTTGCGCAGATCGGCGAGGGTGGCACAGCCCGAGCAGAACATCGCGACGCGCAGTTCGCGGATGAAGGCCGTGAGGCCCTCGACCACGGCCTCGGCCCCGCGCTCGTCAATGGCGCTGGCGAGGGCCGGTTTCGCCGTTCCGGCGAGATCGGCGCCGAGAGCGATGGCCTTGGCCACATCAACCCCGCTCCGCACGCCGCCGGAGCCGATGATGGTCACATCGGGAAGCGCGGCGCGCACGGCGCGAATGCACTCGGTGGTGGGCAGGCCCCAGTCGGCGAAGGCCCCCGCGACGCGGCGGCCCTGCTCATCGGGTTGGCGGTAGCGTTCCACCTCGCTCCAACTCGTGCCGCCCGCGCCGGCCACATCAATGATGCGCACACCGCAGGCGTAGAGCCGCTGCGCGTCGCGGGCGCCGATGCCATTGCCCACCTCTTTGACCACCACCGGCACCTCCAGGGTGCGGCAGAGGTGCTCGATCTTGTGCAACAGACCCTTGAAGTTGGTATTACCCTCGGGTTGCACCGCCTCTTGCAGCGGGTTGAGGTGGAGGATCAGCGCGTCGGCCTCGATCATCTCCACCGCGCGGCGACACTGGTCCACTCCAAAGCCGTAGTTCAACTGCACGGCGCCCAGGTTTGCCAGCAGCGGGATGCGCGGCGCCACCCGGCGCACCTGGTAGGTCGGCGCCAGGCGCGCGTCAACCACCGCTGCGCGCTGCGAGCCGACCCCCATCGGCAGGCCCAGGCGCTCGGCGGCCTCGGCCAGGGCCAGGTTGATGCGCTCGGCCACGCTGGCGCCGCCGGTCATCGAGCTGATCAGCAGGGGGGCGCTGATCGGCTTGCCCAGAAAGGTCGTGCGGGTGTCAATCTCGGCCAGATCGAGTTCAGGAAGCGCGGCGTGCGGAAGGCGGTAGGCGCCAAAGCCGGTGCTTACTCCCTTGGCGGCCACATCCTCACCCAGGACAATGCGAATATGATCGATCTTGCGCCCCTCGGTCTGTCCTGAGTCGGGCATGGTACGCTCCTTGCTCAAGCGGCTTTCTGACGCCTTGTATCCGGATCATACCAGTAACCGCAGGGGCCGTCAACCTGGGGTGCTGTGTCGCTACGAATTGGAAGGGATGGGCTTTGCTCAAGCCCCGGGTGTGCTACAATCGGCGGCGGAGCGCCGGGCAGGGGCGCGCGGAGAAAGCTAGTTTCCCCGCTGTTTCAAGGAAGGGAAGATCGCATGATCCTCGAAATCCTGCGGGTCGAGCGCATGCGCACGCGCCGTGACCGGTGGGCGCTGGCGGCGGCGGTGGAGGCGGTGCCGGGCGTGCGCCGGGTGTTGGCCAACCAGGCCGACCGGACCCTCCGCGTTGAGCGGGAAGACGACTCGAGCCTGGCGGCGATCATTGAGGCCATCAAGGCCGCAGGCTACGACGTGGCGGTGCTGGCGTAGGGAATACTATTGGGGATTTTGGATTTTGGATTCTGGATTTTGGATTGCCGTACATGGCGTCCGAATGGGACCTGGCGTTGTTGCGCATGCACCGGTGGGCTGTCACGATGATGGTGAGGAAGGCGGCGGGAGGGGGCGTGGGAGGGCGAAGCCCTCCCCGCAAAAAACTATCCATCACCACCAGATTGTCGTACCACTGGATTAGATTGTCGTACCACTGGATTAGACAGAAACTTAGCCTCAGGCATTGCGGACGTAGGATTTAGGGATGAAGCATGGCGCATCTGGACGTGGCAGGCGTCTCGCTAATGGGTTCATCCGGCAACTCATTTGTCATGCTGAGCGCAGCGAAGCATCTCGGCCGGGACCCTTCGCTGCGCTCAGGGTGAGACGGAACTTGCCGGATGTACCACTAATGGGGGCAATGCCGCCGGGACCATCGCGCCTCACAGGTACTCGCGCTGGCTGACGCGACGGCGCCACTCTTCTTTCACTTCCACATTCGCGCCATCGGTGGTCATAAAGTCCATCAGCAACCGCGAGAAGGTATTCGACTGCTCCAAAAAGGGGAAGTGGCTCGCCCTGGGCAGGGTCAGCCGTCTGATCGGGCGCCCCGCGCGCTCGAAGGTGTCGAGCACCTCGCTACACTCGACGGCTACGATGCGATCCTGCCCGCCGTAGACCGCCAGCAGCGGCACCGGCAGGGCGACCAGGGCCGGGCGCAGGTCGGTGTCGAGGAGCGAGTCCTGCACGCTGCTGAGCACCTGCTCACTCAGGCCCTCGGTGTCTTCGATCAGTTCCTGTTGCACGTCGGGATCGGCAATGGGGATGCTCTTCAGCAACTTGAGCCAGACATTGGCCGAGGTGTTCAGGCCGAGCAGGCGCGAGAAGGTTCCGGATTTGAGATGCCCGGCAAGGACCGCGCCATACAGCGGGGTTGCCACCGTCATCACCCGTGGAAAAGACTCCGGGCGCTCACGGGCGGCGCGGATGGCGACCATCCCTCCCATACCGTGCCCCACCAGGGTGGCCGTGGTAATGCCCATCTGGTCAACGAAGCGGAAGAGCATATCCACATAGCTCGAGATGTTGAAGTCGGAACCGCGACGGTCGCTCTCGCCGAAGCCCCAGAAATCGAGGGCATAGGCGCGATAGCGCTCGGCTACTGCGTCCATCGTCGAGACCCAGTAGCGCCAGGAGCCGAGCCAGCTATGCAGGAAGACGATCGGCTGGCCCCGGCCAAAGACCTCGTAATGCACCAGCCGGTTGTCGAGATGAATTGCGCTCACTCGGGATCCTCGTGCGCTTCATGCGCGCCCGCCTGCTCCAGCGGGATCATGAAGCTAAAGATGCTGCCTTTGCCCTGCTCGCTCTGCACCCACATTTCGCCGCCATGCTGCTCGACGAACTGTTTGGCGATTGCCAGGCCCAGTCCGGTGCCGCCAGCCACGTCGCGGAGGGGATTGTCGGCGCGGTAGAAGGGGCGGAAGAGCTTCTTCAGTTGCTCGCGGGTCATGCCCACCCCATTATCTTCAACGTCAATTTGCAGCATATTGGCGCGGTTGAGAAACGCGCGCACCTGAATGCGCCCGCCCTCGTAGGTGTATTTCACCGCGTTCGAAAACAGGTTCTGGAACACCTGGGTAATACGTTTCTGGTCGGCCACCACCGGGGGAAGGGCGGGCGCGATCTCAAGGGTGACCTGCATATCCTTGCGCTCGTACTCCAGGCGCAGTGATTGCAGCACGTCGTTGATCACCTGCGCGATCTCAACGCGGGTGAAGTTTAGTTTTTGCTTAGAATCAGGGCGGGCGAAGTCGAGAATATCTTCGATCAGCGCGTGCAGGCGGTTGGTATTGGTCTTGATAATCTGCAGATGACCGATCTGATCCTCACTCAGCGAGTGGGCGCTGGTGAGCAGTAGCATATCCACGTAGCCCTTCACCGCAGTGAGCGGGGTGCGCAGTTCATGGCTCACGTCGGAGATGAACTGCCGCTTGGCATGGTCGGCCTCGATCTCACGCGTGATGTCGCGCAGCACCGCCACGCTGCCGTAGCACTGCCCATCGCGGCTGTTGCTCATCACCAGCGCCAGGTTGACCGCGATCACCTGGGTGGGATCGCTCAGGTCGAGGTAGGTCGAATAGGCGCGTGAGCCTTCGCGCACCTGCCGCAGGCCATTGGTCAGGCCGCTGTAGATGGTGGCGGCGCGTTTACGCTCCGTCTCATCGGCCCCGTAGCTCTCCAGTATCCGCAGGGGTTGGTGCAGCATGACAGCGGCGGGGATCTCCAGCACCTTTGCGGCTGCCGGGTTGTAGAGGATCACGCGCTGCTCGGTATCGAGCACGATCACCCCCTCGGTGAGCGACTGGAAGACGGCATTGCTCTTGGAGGTCTCCTCGCGTTGTTCGGCGAGGAGCCGGGCGTGGGAACTCGCCAGGTCATTGATGTAGCTGTAGAGTTGTGCGTTGGAAAGGGCCGCGGCCACGACGCTGGCAATCGTGCCGAGCAGGTTCATCTGCGAGTCGGTGAAGTAGCCCACCTCGGGGCTGGTGAGGACGATCACGCCCAGGCGGGTGTCGCCGGTGTTGAGCGGCACAGCAGCAACCGAGCGCACATCATCGGCGCGACCGCTCTCCTGGAGCCAGCGCCGATCGAGGCGCACATCGGCGATGTTCACCGGTTCCTGGTGCTGCATCACCCATTTTGCCAGGCTCTCGCCGCTGGGGAAGCGCAGCGGAAAGCTGGCCAGGCGCACCTCGCCGCGGTCGTCGAGGACCGCCCGGCAGATCAGGTCGGAGCTTGAGGGATCAGAGAGCACGATCGAGCCTCGGCTGACCCCCAGGTTGAGCGAGATCAACTCCAGGGCGCGGCGGATAATCGCTTCGAGATCGAGCTGGGTGGTCAGTTCCAGGGTAATGGTGTGGACCGCCTCCAGTCGCTCTTTTTCTTCGGCCAGTTGTCGGGCGTTGCGTTCGGCCTCAGCGGTGCGTTCGCTCACGCGCCGTTCCAGATCGGCGGCCAGGTTGGAGATCTGGCCAAACAGGCGCGCGTTCTGGATGGCCTGGCTGGCCTGATTGGCCAGGGCGAAGGTCACGCTCACGGCTTCATCTTCGTAGACATCGGGCATGGCCGCGCCCACGGCGAGCATGCCGATCAGTTCATTGTCGACCAGCAGCGGCGCGCCGATCCAGCTACCGGCCTGCCAGCCGAGACGCGCCAGCGGAGCGAAGCGCGGGTCGCGGGCGGCGTCTTCGATCAGCACGGGGCGGCGTTCGGCGGTCAGCAAGGCCAGCAGTTCGTGCTGGCCGGCATCGAAGGTGGCGCTCAGCAGGGCCGTAGCTTCCAGGCCGCGCGCCTCGGTAATGTGCAGGTACCCGTGGCCCTCGTCGCGCAGCAGCACGGCGGCGGTGTCATAGCCCACCACGCGGCTCAACTGGTCAAGGATGAGCGTCTGGATCTCCTCGAGCGCCAGGGTGGAGGTAAATGACTGGGCCACGTCGCGCAGGGTGTCGGCCAGGAGGCGTCGCTGCTGCTCGAGGTGAAACAGGTGCGCGCTCTGGAGGGCCTGGCCGGCCTGATTGGCCAGAATGGAGCAGAGCGAGATCTGATGGCCCGTCCATTCATGGGGATGCCAGTTGCCCACCCACAGGACACCGAGGCGCTCATCGGGCGGGCCGAGGGCGATGCCCAGCACACTGCGAACGCCGAGGCTCACGGCATCGGGATTGGCGTCGGCGTGCGCGCGCAGGTCGCTGATCGCCAGCGCCTGGCCGCTCGCCAGCAGTCGCGCCGTCATGCCATCGAGACGGAAGTTGATGCGCAGGTCCTCGCGGTGTTGGTGCCGGTCCAGCAGTACCTGTCGCGCAACGCGCCCTTGCTGGTCGAGCCGCAGTACTGCACAGAGTTCGACGCCGAGCAGGCTCAGTGCCGCATCGGCCACCAGGTGCATGGTTTCGTCGGGATCAAGCGTCCCCGAGAGGTTCTGCGTGACCTCGAAGAGGGTGGTCATTTCACGGGCGTGCTGGCGCGTCTCACTGAAGAGGCGCGCGTTGTTCAGCGCCACGGCGGCCTGATTGGCGACCGTGGTGAGGAAGCGCCGGTCGTTCTCGTCGAAGGCGCGCGGCGTCTGGCTCTGGACGTTGATCACCCCGAGCACATCGCGCCCGAAGAGAATGGGGCTGACCAGGAACGACTGGGCATCCGGGCCAGCGCAGATCCGGTCGTCGGCCAGATCCAGGCCCAGTTGCGCCGCCTCGGCGGGAGTACGGATGAGCAGCGACTGGCCGTTGCGGATGGCCCATCCGCTGGCCCCTCGCGGATGGACCCGAGCGGGCATGGAGACCGGCTGGCCGTGATCAAAGGCCAGCGGAAAGTGCAGCGTATCGCGCTGGGCCTCGTAGATGCCGATCAGCGAGGTGCTGACATCGATCACCTCGCCGATGCCGGCGTGCAACTTCTCCAGCAAGGTCTGGAGTTCGAGCGAGGCGTTGACGGCGGCGCTGATCTTATTGATCGTGGTCAGTTCGTTGATGCGTTGTTCGCGCTCTTCAAAGAGCCGCGCATTCTCCAGCGCGGTAGCCGCCTGGTTGGCGAGGCCCGCCAGGAGGGTCTGCTCGTCGCTGGTGAAGCGCCGCGGGACGTTGGTCATCACGCTGAGCACGCCGATGAGCCGCTCGCGGTAGATCACCGGCACGCCCATGTACGAGATCAGGTTATTGGCGCGCTGGAAGTCGGGGAAGAGCGAGCCGCCCGCGACGTTCACATCATCGATCACCAGCGGCTTGCCGGTTGCGGCCACGCGACCGGTGAAGCCCTGTCCCACGGGTACACGCATATAGCGCGCCTGCTCGATGGCAATGCCATTGAGCGCAGCAGGCACGAGCACGTTCTCGTCGTTGATGGTCCAGAGCGCCACGGTGGTCACCCGCAGGCGCCGGCTCACCAGTTCCATCAACTTATCAAGCACCTCCTGAGGGCGCAACAGCGAGGAGAGGATGCGCGCCGCATCGAGCAGGGTCGTCTGCTCGGCGACTTTTTGCTGCAGGGCGGCAGCGGTGCGCTGCGCGGCGTCGAAGGCCTGGGCGCGGGCGATCGCCGTGCTGGTCTGGTTGGCGATGGTCTGGCACAGGGTCAGCGCCTGGGGTTGGAAGGCGCCCCGGCGACCCACGAAGTCGAGGCCCACGGCGCCGATCACCTGACCGTCAATGATGATCGGCACCGTGGCGATCGAGCGAATATCGAGCGCGGCAAAGGTGGGGTGCGAGGGTGCGAACAGCGGATCGTGCTGCGCGTCGAGCGACACCAGGGGCGTCTTGTGTTCGTCGAGCCAGGCGACGGCGGCGTTATTGGCGATGGGCACCTCGATCTGGTCGAGGATGCCCGAGGGGACGTGTTCGGCGACTGCCGGGGCGACGCCCCGTTCGCGGTCGTAGATCACGAGGCGCGCCTGGTCCACCCCGGTCGCGTCGGCCATGGCATCGACGATCACCTGATAGATCCGCCGCACATCGGTTTCGGCGGCGGCGAGCACCGACACGCGGTTGAGCAGTTCGAGCCGGTGCACCTGTTCGCGGGCCTGGGCGAGCAGGCGGGCATTGTGCACGCCGAGGGCCAGTTGATTGGCGACGGTGGTCATGAACGCCAGTTCGCGCTCACCATATATCCCCGGCTCATAACTCATGACCGCGATCACTCCGACCACGCTGCCGTCGCCTACCAGCAACGGCACGCCCAGCCATGCCGCAGACTGCTTCGGGCTGCCGAAGGGTACCGGCGAAAACTCGTGCTCGCGATACTCGCGACTGAGATCGTGAAAGCGCAGATGGCGCCGGGTACGGATAATCGTCTCGACCAGACTGCCGGGAGTCGGCGTGCGGGGTTGGCGGTCCAGTTCTTCGATCCCTTCGTCAACTTCCAGCGAGAGGGAGATGCGGTTCTCGTCTTCGTGGTAGACAAAGATGAAGAAGGAGTCGAGCGGCAGGAAAGCCGTCAGTTGCTGGTACGTCTGCCGGATCATCTGCTCCAGGTCGAGCGTAGAACTGGTAATCTGGCCGATGCGATTAATGATGTTCAGTTCGGCCAGGCGGCGCTCGCGCTCCCGGAACAGCGTGGCGCGCTCCATGGCGATGGCGAGCTGGTTGGCCAGGGCGGTGAGGAACTGCCGATCGCGCTCGGTGAACACGTGCGGCGCCACGTCCTGCACATTCAGCACGCCGATAACGCGGCCCTGGCTGATCAGGGGCACGCCGAGCCAGGATCGCGTCGGCGGATCGCCCTCGGCATAATTCACGGTCTGGGCCAGGTACTGCGGTTCGTTCTGAAGGTCGCCGATGAGCAAGGCTTCGCCGCTCTCGATGATCAACGCCGTCAACCCGGCCCTGGGCGCGCTCAACTGGTGCGCCGTGGCGAGCACTTCGCCCCGGCGCATGAACAACTCGAAGCGGATCTGTTCGGTTTCGGGCCGGTAACTGGCGATGTAGAAGTAGCTCGGCGTGCCGAGGTAGGCCACAATCTCTTCGTAGACCCGGTGCAGGAGCGTGTCGAGATCGGTGGTGGAGGTTGCCGCCGCGCCGACCTTGAAGAGCGCGGCCATCTGCTCGGCGCGGGCGCGGGCATCATTGAGCAGCAGGTGGTTCTCAATGGCGATCGCCGCCTGATCGGCGAAGATCGCCAGGGGTTCAACCACCCGCGGGTTGGGCCGACGGCGGTCCTGCGGATCACCGGCGAACATCAGGCCCAACAGGGCGCCTTCCGTGGAGTAAAGCGGCACACACAGGCGATCCTCCGGTTGCCACTCGTGGGGGCCACGGGCGTCGTTGAAGGGCAGGTAGCTGAAGATTTCGGTGGCGAACCCGGCCTCGAGCGCGCGGCTTTCTTCCGCCGGTACGAAGTAGCAACGCCCCATGCGGAAGCGCGGGTCCAGGTAGCGGAGGGCCAGTTCCGCTGGCAGCGGAGTGCGGGCCATGCGCTCCTGTTCGCTCAGGGGAATGCCTGCGGCGGCGACGGGGCGCAGCAGGTCGGGCCGTTCCCGGTCGGTCAAACAGAAAATGACGGTGCGAAAGTTAACCGACTCAACCGCGCTGTAGCCGATCTGCTCCAGCAGATTGGCCAGGTTGCGGTCGGCGCGGAGGGCCTGCCCGATTTCGAGCACATTGTTGAGAATCTGGGCGCGCCCTTTTTGAACGCGGTAGAGGTGTTCGAGTTCGGCGTAGCGCTGGGCGTTGCCGATCCCCACGGCCGTCTGGTGCGAGAGGGCGCGGAGAAACTCGACGGCGTCGTGGTCGAAGGCATGCGGGCGCGGGGCCAGCAGCAGCATTACCCCATAGACGCCAGCCTGATAGAAAATCGGCGCGGCAAGGGCCGAGCGGGCCGCGGGGGCCCGCACGACCATCAGTTCGGCGGGGTCGAGTTCGTGGCAGATTTCCGGCTCGCGGCGGGCGAGCGCATTGTAGGCGGTAAGCAGGCCGGCAGGGAGCGGGTTGCCCAGCAGGCTGGCGCGGTGCGACTCGCCGAAGCCGACGGCCTCGACTACCACGTAGAAGTCATCATCGGCGGCGTCCGCATCATCGAGCGAGCGCTGGTAGATTTCGGGCGCGTACTGCCCGCCCAGGGCGTTCAGCGCCACCTGACGGTCGGTGGCGCCTTCGACGGCGCGCAGGGCGATCAACCCCTGGGTGGCGCCGGTGACGCGCAGGGCCTGCTCAAGAACATATTCGAGGATCTCGGAGCGATCCAGCGTGATCGCCAACTGGCTGGAGACGCGTTGCAGGGCGCGGAGTTGCTCGATCCGCGCCCGCAGACTGGCGTCGGTCCGTTCGTAGCGGGTCGCATTGGCGATTGCCTGAGCCGACTGCCCGGCGACGATGGAAAGCAGGCGCGTATCATCGTCACTGAAGGCGGCGGGCCGGGCCGCGAACAGCTCCAGAAGGCCCAGCGCCTCATCGCCGAGGCGCAGCGGCACGCCCAGGTAGGCCCGTACCGGCAGGCCATTGTCGAAGCGCAGGTCGCTCAGGTGTCCAAGTTGATGCAATTCAGGCGCGAGTTGCTGCAGATCATCCACCCGCAGCGGCGCCTGATGGTGCTGAAAACGCTCATCGGGAGCGATGTTCTGCCACTCTGAACCAGACAGGCCCCAGCGTATACCCGGCCGCAACAGGCGCGTGGGCCAGTCGTAGAGGCTGATCTGGGCGCCACTGAAGCGCACCAGGGCCTGCACGCCCTCCAGAATGGCCGCGAGCGTCTGATCAAGATCAAGGCCGGCATTCAACCGCTGGCTCACCTGCTGGAGCAATTCGAGTTCACCGGCCCGCTGGCGTTCGGCCAGGTAGAGGCGGCGATTGAAAATGGCCGTGGCTATCTGGGTGGCGAGCACCTGGGCCAGGTTGCGCTCGGCCGAGGGCAACGGGCGGCGCGGGCGGGCGAAGCCGATGACCATCAACCCGATCGTCTCGGCTTTGCCGCGCAGGGGCAGCAAGAGGGCGCTGCGGCAACCATCGCCGGCCAGGTGGCGAGCGAGGGTGTGGTGATCGGCAATCGCAGCGGTGTCCTCAATCACCACGTGATCGCTCAGTCCGACCTGGGCCAGCACGTCCGCGGCGTCGATCAGGCCTGCGCGCATCCCGTTGCCGGCGTGGTGAGCAGGTCCGCTTTCATTAAACGAACCGGCGACATAGAGCGTATTGGCGGTGCGTTCGTGGCGCAGCAGCACAAGGCAGTACTCAGCCCCCAGGGCGGCGGCGATGTTCTCCGTGGCCCGATTGAGCACACTCTCAATCTGGGTATCGGTGTGGATGGCCTGACTGAGTTCGTAGAGCACGAACAGTTCGCGCGCCCGTTGTTGCTCGCGGCTGAAGAGCTGGGCGTTACGCACGATCAGGGTGGTCTGGGCGGCGAAGAGACCGGCAAGGCGGCGCAGGCGGCTCCCGGCGCCGTGGGTGAGCAGGAGGACCAGTACGCCGATCAGGTTCTCCTGGGACAGCAGCGGCAGGGCCAGCGCGGCCCGTTCCCCGTGGGAGGCGACGCCGCGGCGACGCCCTGCGGGGGGCATGCTGCCCACTTCGGGGGCGCGGGCCCTGGCCACGCGGGTTGGCAGGCTGGCGCCAGCGAGCGGCAGCGCGCCGGGGAAGCGAAACGCTCCGTCACCGGCGGCCAGGAGCACGAGCTGGCCATCGGCCTCCTCGAAGGCGTAGATGGCGCCCTGCTCCACCCCGATCAGCGGCGCGACCCGGGTGAGCAGCGCCTGCAGGAGGGTGCGACCATCGATCGCGCCCACGCGTGCCAGACTGGAGTCCACCAGCGCGCGGATCTGCTCGCCGAGCGCCGCTTCTTCGTTGCGGCGCCGGGTAAGCAACATCAGGGCCAGTTGCGCGGCGAGGGCGTGGGCGAATGCCGGGTCCAGTCGCGCAGCGCCCCCGCCAAGGTGCAAGCGCCCGAGCAATTCTCCGTCGGCTTGCAGCAGCAGGGGCGTGGCATCCTCAGGTGCATCGCCCCAACTCGCCTCGGCCACGATCGTGGCGTCCTCAAGCACCTCCAGGCGCCCGGCCGGAGCGGGCAGGAAGCGCGCCACCAGATCGGCGAGCTTGCGGGCGCAACGCTCCGCGTCAACCGGGGCGGCGCCGTTGTAGGCGCAGGTGGCGAGTTGGGCAAGCAATTCCCAGCCGGTCGAGGCGATCGTCATATCCATGGGTAGAGCGTAACGGTCCGGCGTGCCAGGGAGCGCCCGGCAGGGGACGTTCGGAACGAGCGGTTATCGTCGTCTTATCGCCGCCCGGAGGCGACGGCGCTCTTGCGACCCTGCTCGCGGGCCTGCTGCATGGCCCGCTGGCGGATCTCCTCGGCCAGTTCGCTCAATTCGCGAATATCTGAAAACGGACCGTCCTGGCTGGTGATGATGCCGATGGAGAGCGACATGAGTGGCGCCTGGCGCAGGTTGCCGTTATCGTCGGCCACCTCGATGTAGCCCTGTTTGCGATGCTTGAAATTGTAGTGCAGTCCGATCTCGTCATCGAAGCGCGCGATCAGCCGTTCGCAGATCGACCGGATGTGTTCGGGGGTCGAGGTCACGACAAAATCCGGGCCAACGACCATCTGCCCCACGAACTCTTCATTGCTGCCCAGTTCGTTGATCGCCTCGTTCAGCAGCAGGGCGGTAAACTTCAGCACGTCCTCGCCAACCACGGGGCCGTAGCTCTGGGTGAACGTTTCGAAGCCGTTGATATGGATCAGGGCCATGGCCCACCCTTCCGTGGAGCGCAGTGTGCGCAACTGGTCGGTGATCAAATCGGCGGTGGGCAGATTGGTGACGGGGTGCAACTGATTCTTGCGCCGGGCCTCTTCGAGCTGGTTCTTGACGATGGTATGCACTTCTTCGATATCGAAGGGCTTGAGGATGTAGTACTGGGCCTGGACCTCACCCAGGCCGCGCAGGCGGTCGGCGCGCTCGCCGCGAGCGGTAAGAAAGATGATCGGGATATGGCGGGTGCGCGGGCTGGCCCGCAGGGCCTTGCCGATCTCATAGCCCTCCATATCGGGGAGCATCACATCCAGCAGCGCGAGATTGGGGGGCGTCTTGCTGCAGATCTCGAGCGCCGCCGAACCGCGCATCGCGGTATACACTTCGTACCCCTGAGACGTGAAATAGATCTTTAGCAGGCTGGAAATATCGGCCTGATCCTCAACGACCAGAATACGCTCTTTGCTCACGGACGGTCCTCCTTTAGCGACGATGCCGACGGGGATGCTGGTTGTACGCTCTGGGAACGGTGACTTCGTCGGGCGTGTCGGGAGCGGCGCGCCTGGCGGCGCCGGCAACCCGTCCATTGCCGGCGGGCGGCGCAGCGGGGCCGGCTGGCGGTTGAGGGGCGACACGACGCTCCGCCGGATTGTCGTAGACGTGGGGCCAGTGATAGACGATCCGGCGCGGCTCGCCCGTGGCCCTGTCCACATCCTCCAGATCGTGACCGGTTACCGTCGTGCGGATCAGATTCTTGTCATTGTCAAAGATTATAACAGCATTCGATTCGATCATGCGACCAGGATAGACAATAAAGCCGCTGCCAATCTTGACGTTGTGGCCCACCGCCGAGCCAAGCACCGGCATATTGACCTCGACCAGGTCGCCCTGGTGCACGACCTTGATCGGTTCGTTCTGCAGGTTGAAATCGGTGAAACAGTTATTGGCCCCGATGAAGGTATTGCGCCCGACCACGCACAGTTGCAGGGTGGAGTTCTGGGCCACCATGCTGTTCTCCATCAGGGTGGTCATGAACAGCCCGGCATTGAAGGGCAAGAAGCAGCGGTCGCTCACCACGCTTAACATAATCTGAGAGCCCTGCATAATGTTGACCCCGTTGCCGATGATGCTATTGGCGATGACCACGCCGGGGCCGATGTAGACATCATCGCCGATGATGGTGGGGCCGTGAATGATGGCGGTGGGATCGATCGAACACCGTTTGCCCACTTTCACCAGGGCCTTGGAGGCGAGAAAATGGTTCCGCCAGGGCGCTTCAAACGGATTGAGCCATTGCCAGAGGGTGGCCGCGGAAAACCCGAGCTTCTCGACAAAGATCCGCCATTCGCCGGGCTGCCAGTGTCTGATATTGGCCAGGCGCGCCTGGCTCATTTTCTTGTCCTGGGCCGCGGCCATCGAAAAGACGCCCATGATCACGTTGGCCATGAGCACGTGCAACCAGTTTTCGATCGACAGGAAGGCCCGAATGGGGATCTGGTAGGTCAACTCGCCCTTGTGGGCCATATAACTGGGGATGCGGTAGTAGCCCATCTCGTGGCTCTCGGTGTCGATCACCAGGGGCATGGGCGCCTCCCGGCGACCGGCGGGGAAGTAGTACAACTCGGCCACGCGCACCGCGCCGAGCCGTTCCTGACCGGCGTGGATGTACGCCACATCATCGCGCTGGACGATGCCCGAGCAGAGTTGTGTCGCATGCCGCTCAATGCTCCGGTCCGTGAGGGCGAAGGCGATCTGGCAGGGGCGACCCGCGGCCCTGGCGCGGCTGATAAACTCGTCGATCAGTGCCGCGTTAAAGTACAGATTGTCGCGATGAACGAGAAGTTCTTCACTATCGTCGGGTACATAATTGTTGAGTTCATCAATGGAATTGATCTCAATACTGCCCTTGCAATAATTCTTTAACAGATCGCGCTGCAAGAGCCACAGCGGCTTGTTGAGGATTCGTAATTCGCGAGCAGGTTCAGAGAAGGGCGGAATATGTGTTCGATCGCGAATGATGATTCGCTCCATTGGCGATCCCCTTTCTTTGTTCCCTACAGCCGCTCGTATTCCCGACCCTTCGCCCGGACCAGTCTACTATAGTCGGTAGGGGATATCTCTGGCAAGAACGAAAGATTACGCTTTAATGACAGAAAAATAGGAGGATCTCGCAGTCCAAGATATTGTACACGACGATGATCACCCTCGTCAATGTTACTTTCGGGGGAGCACGAGCTTGCAACCAGATGAGCGCGCTGGAATATTGCAATGCGGGGGAGGTGCGGCAGGCGCAGCTCTCGGCGATCCGTTTGTTCCGCTCCTGACGGGCGCGCTCCGGCAGAGCCGGGATCGGTCCACAACTGTGGGCGGAAGGGGGCGGGAAGGCTTCGCCTCCCCGCCCCCTTCTGGACCGTAAGGTAGATGTAAACTGTGTCTACAATCCCACTGGCAGCCGTCTCCTCAGGGCGGCGGAACGGCGCTAACGCGGAACACGGGGATCCGCGGAGCAATGGCGTCGAAGGCTTCCCGCGGCGCATCGGCGCTCACCGGCAGGTGCGCGCGTGCGCCCGGCGCGCGCTGGAGGTAGACCTGGAGCACGCGGCCGCGCTGGTCCACGGGAATCGCTTCCAGACACACGTCCTCGACCCGCCCATGGCGAAGCAGGGCGTGGCCATGCCTCGCCTGCAGATTCTGCACCCACGCCGCGTTCTCGCCAAGCATTGCGACCAGGTAACGCTCGCCGTCAACCACGGCCATCACCAGGGGAAAGGCAATCAGCCGCCCGGAACGTCGTCCCGGCACCTGCAGGGTGACGAGGTAGTTTGGGGCGACGCCCAGCGCGTACACCGCCGCCCAGATCGCGTTGAGCAGCCGCGCCAGGCGATTGGGGCGCCCTCCCCGGTAGAGCCACCGATCGAACCCGTGTAGAGCCATGGTCTTCTCCTGGAGAGGCGGCGCGGGAGGGCGTGGCCCTCCCCGACCCTCGCCGCACGCAGGGGCGCGGAGAAACCGGGTTTCCCCGCCTTGCCCGGGCGCCCGACATTGGCGCGCCCGCCACCGAGCCGCGCGTGGGCGGGTGGAAGTGCCGCTGGTGTTGAGTTCACGGCGGTTGTCCCTGTCGGTCGCCAGCCCCAGGGGATCGCCGCCGGGGAGGGGGAAGGAGCAACTGCGATGAGCAGGACGCCGAGACGCTCGTGTGCCTATTACCGAACACGTATACACCGCGGAGGGTTTCAACAAGCCCAACCTCCGCGGTAACACACGCGCGCGCCTGGTCCCACTCTACCTCAAAACCGTGCGCCAGGGTGAAAAGAAGCCGCTACGCTACGGAAAGATCCGTGCGCCATGGCAGGGGGGCGAGATTGCCGGCCCGGCGCCGTGCGCCGCTCACCGTCGCCATCGTGCACGGGCGGCGCAACCCCGCGCGGTACAGTTCAGCTTTACCGCGGAGGGCGCAGAGGAGGGCTGTTAAAACCCTCTGCGCCCTCCATGGACACCGACCGGCATTGCACCTCAGGCGGAGTACACGGGCTCCTCTTGCCGGAACAGATGGTACATCTCCAGCGCCCGGTCAATGCGGCGCGCGAGGTGTGACTGGTCGCCAGTTTTGAGCCCCGGCCCGATTTCGGTGAAGACGAACAGGTTACCGGCGGCGTGCAGGGTGTAGAACCGGGTCGTGGCGAAGTAGTTCGCCAGACGCTCGTCGAAGAAGCGCCGCACGGCGGGCGGGTCGTCCGACGTGACCGTGTAGCGCGCCGCGAAGGCGGGATAGTCGGGAAAACTGACCGGCTGCCCCACCCTGGCTACGGCCCATTCAACGATCCTGTTGGCCAGCCCGCCCAGGGCGTACTGTTGCGTGTCAACTTTGGGGTAAAACATGAACGGCGGCAGGTGCAGGGTAGCGGAACGGATCGCTACCGCCTGGTGAGCAGTGATCGAGTCGCCATCGCCGCTCGTATCCACCAGATCGAACAGAAACAGTTCCCCGTCGGCCAGGGGGCGGCGCCAGACATTGCGCAGTTCGTAGGTCGCCGTCCCCCAGGCGGGGCGATGCAGGGCGAAGATCCGCTCCGCGAGCGCGGCGTCCGGCTGAGCAACCGGCGCCAGCCCCAGCGCCTGCGCTGCCTGCGCTTTCTTCGCCCTATCTTTGCGCGTGATGGCAATGCTTCCGATGAGCATCACCCCGAACACCAGCGCGATCAGCAACGCAACGACCACGGTTGTGTCACCCATAAGCTCTCCCTGCTGCTATGAGGCGTGATGTGGACAGCGTGATGGCCGGTAACCTCCCGCGCCCGCGGCGCCGGGGACGTGGGTAGTGTACAGCCTGGGTGTTACCACCGGGATGCGGGTTACCAGGGGCGTTGTCGTGCGCGAGGTTTTCCCCCCTCCAGCCTCCCCTCGCCGGGGGGAGGCGCCGGGTTCTCTTGCCGGCTGGGAGAGGGTCAGGGAGGGGGCAGGTTGCCAGAGGACCGTAATCGGAGTATAGCCTGCTGGAACCGCGTTCGGCGCGTAGCCTGCCGGGTTGCGTTACCGTGACAGGCAGGGGGTGGGGAAACCAGGTTTCCCCACCCCCCTGCGATCCGCCGTTATGTGGCGTTCCCGTGCGTGGAAGGATTGCTCATTTGATGGTGGCGTGACGACTGCAGCCGTCCACTACGTGGTCGTCACTACGTAGCTGGTGGGACGGCTAAAGCCGTCCACTACGTGGCCGTCGCTACCTGGCGTCCCCGTCACGCCATCACCCCGTCCCTTCACGATCCCATATACAGCAATCCAAAATCCAAAATCCCATCACCCGGACCCCTCAGCGCCCTCCTGCACATTAACAAAGCACCCATCGCGAAGATCGGCGTCGGTCAGATCGGCCCCGGTGAAGTGAGCGTTAACAAACGTGCCGTTGAGACAGGCGCCCACCAGGTTCGCCCCGGTGAAGTCAACGTCCACGAACTTCCCGGATAACTCGACGCCTGCCAGGTTCTGATGGGCAAAGCTTACACTGACATAGGTGCCATCGAACTTCATTGCGCTGGCCTTTCGTTAGTCGAAAATGACACGCCATCAAATCCGCGAACGGTGCGGTGTTCACCCTCCCGGACGCCCTCGCCCGTGACCGTGCAGGTAACCGGACTTGCCGGGCGCACTTTATAATACCAATTACGAAGATGCCGCATTCTTGTCATTCCGAGCGCAGCGAGGAATCTGAGCGGGTCGCGCAAGACCCCTCGCTCTGCTCGGGGT